>JBDRIC010000126.1:0-8583 GCA_043816245.1 Patescibacteria group bacterium | reverse complement strand
CTCCGCCTGCCATTTATTAGCACCCACTCCAATCATCACCATCTTTATCTTTCGGCACGAACCAATCAGTGCAATCATAATAATCCGATGAAATTAACCCCACGCTTAAGCGTGGGGTTAATTTTCTTTTTCAAAATCCGCGACAACATTTCTTTCCCTCTTTAGTAAAAGAGGGATGGCGAAGCAGGAGTTTTTAAATTGCAGGAAGAAAGTAGAGACGGAGATTTGCAAAGGTGAAGCACTTGCACGAAACCGTTAACCCCCTAGATATCTAGGGGGTTAACTTTGCAGAGACGGAGATTTGAAAAGGCGAAGCAGGAGTTTTTACACTGCAGGAAGAAAGTAGAGACGGAGATTTGAAAAGGCGAATTTGCAAAGGCGAAGCACTTGCACGAAAAACAGTTAACCTGCCACCTAGGTGGCAGGTTAACTCCACTCCGGCGGAGACGGAGATTTGATTGAGGCGAAGCAGGAGTTTTTTATCAAAATAATTTTTCAGAGACGGAGATTTGAGAAGTGCGGATTGGAAAACCCCTAGAGCTAGAGAGAGTGGACTTCGGAAAGCCGAAAGTAGATATTGAAAATTTGGCGGACTGCCAAATTCTTCCATCTGTTTCGCTACGAAGCAACCCAGCGGCTTTTTCTAAACCAAAATAACGCCGACACTCCAAAAATAAATAGCACGGCTACGGCTGCATTTCGCAACAACGAAAAGTTGACATCAATCTTTTTCGGCTCGATCGTGAATCGAACAGTCCGCGTGGGACTGCGAAAGCCATCTGACATTTTTGTAAACACCGTCAAAACATGTTCGCCAGCCGGCAAATCCTGCGGCGGACGAATCACGAAATCTCCCGCCGGATTATCAACCACGATGGAGGTCGAAACCAAATCGCTTTGGAAATTCGCCACAATCGTGTTGCCATAAAAAGTATTTCCGTAAAAAGTCGGTCGCAAATTGTCAAAAATAACCGTCTCGCCGAAGTGAAGCTTCGGCGGCAGAAGGATAAAGTCGAGATTAATTTCGACGGTCACCGTGTCGAGCAGCTCGCCCGCAGACTTCATCCGCAACTCGTAACGACCCGCCGGCAGAATGGTTTCGGGACGCAGCAGCCACTTGCTGTTTGCATCCGCAGTCGTCTTGCCAAGCTCGATATTTTTTCCGCTCGCAGAAAAGGCGACGACGTTAACAGTTTCACCGGCACGAGCGGTTCCGCGTAAAATCGGCAGCGGATCGGCAAGCAGCATCCCCTCGCGCAAATTTGTGAAGCGAGTCCGGAGCTGCCGATCAGCTTCGAGCGGATCAGTATCGAAATCGAGAATCTCCTCGCCGTCGCTGAGACCGTCCAAGTCGGAATCGGCAAGATACGGATTCGTGCCGAACTGAAGTTCGAGACGATCGGATAATCCGTCCCCGTCGGAATCGCGGAGACCGAGCGAACGTTCTCCTACGAGAATCCGACCGTTTGATTTCTTTTGAATCGCAATCGTGTTCGGATCGAGAAAACTGATAATCTCATTTCCCTCCTGCTGCCCGAGACGAGCGAGTAACAAGTTGATTTCGCCGACCGTGAGAAAATCATCAAGCGAATAATTTTTATTTTCAAATTGCCGCAAAGTTTTTTTGAGTTTGCGAAATGAAATTATTTCTTCCATCGCAAACGCGCGGATTTCCTTCGCCGCTGCGAGCGCGGAATTAAGTTCGTCAATCTCTTCCGTGGAAGGTCGCTCGGTATTCGCCGCTGCCAAAATCACGGGATTGAAAGCGGCATCCTCCGCGAGCAATTGCTCGTAATCCGGCGAAAGCCCCCACGCCACCAAACTACTGATTGTTTTTATAATTTTTTCACGCACGAGAGAAAGCATTTTCCGCCACACGCTTTCTGCCGCTTGACGCTCTTCACTCTCCGCCGCCAGTCGCGTGACAATCGTGCCGGCACGCCGAACATTCCCTTCCTCATCGGCAAATTCCATCACGATGCTCCGCGCGCCGAACTCGTCAGTGAGGGCGATTTCAAATTCCTGCGAAGCGTACGGTAGCCACTCCCCGACCGGCAGCGGCTGGGAATCGGCGAGCAAAACATTTGCGGCGAGTCTCATTTTGGTCGCGCCGACAGCGCGAGGAATAATTGTAACTTGATCGCCTTTCGTGAAATATTTTCCTTCCACGAGCTGCACCCGCCGAACTATTAACTCCGCGCGCCCGATTCGACCCGAATCAATCTGCTGCGCCACTGGCGTGGGATTGATCACGACGAGTCCCGCCCGATCAGCCAACATCCCCACCACCGTTACTGATTCGAAATCTAAATCGATTGGAGCGGAAATTTCGAAACTGCCCTTGATTTGATCAGTGAAAGAATTGAAAGCCGGAATTTCCACTGCCGCCGCGGAGCCGAAATAAACCGTGAGAATGTCGAAACTCACTACTGGTTCGGAAAATTGCAATGTGAAATTTGCCGTCTCGCGTCCGCTGGGCGAGGAGCCATTTTTCGAAATCTCCGCAACCACGCTCTCGAGTCGCGGAGCTGTCTTGTCATAATTGAGAGTGAAAACTTTTTCTTCACTGCGGACCCCTTCCGCATCCTCCGCCTGTAGATGAAAATAACTCGTCCCCTCGGAAATCGCGACATCATCGAGAAAAAATTCTGCAGTACTCGCTGCCGCTGTCGTGATTGAATCCGGTTCCGGATTGCCGTCGAGCTCATAATAAAATTTTTCGCCGGATCCGCTCCACATGAATGAAACGCGATCATCATTACCGATATCGGCGGAAGAGAACCATTCTTCGGAAGCAAAACCGCGACGTTTTTCGAAATCCGGTCCGAGTGAGATGCGAGTAATCGAACTATTACTATCCGCCGCATGCATCGAATCAACAATCTCTTTGGCAAAATCGACCACACTAAATAAAGTCATGTGATCCACATAAATTGAAATTGTTTCTCTGTCCACGCTCAGGCTGCCTCCGAATTCGCCGGTCGCCACATCTTGCGCGACCAACCATTCTTCGATTTCTTCATCGAAGTAAACCACGCCGGGATTGCGAATATTTTCAGTAACGGAAAGCTCTAATAATACTGGTTGACTAAAATAGAGGCTCGTGCTAGACGAGCCGACAGACACCGCCTCTGCGACTGCAAAACTGCCGCTGGAAGATTGAGGGGGGCTATTCACCGCCTGCGGAGCGTAAATCACGCGCTCGTAAGAATTGCCGCTGTTGTCAGCTACATTCGTTTTCGCTGAAATTTCCACGCTCATCCGTATCCCTCCACCGAGGAAAGATTTCGAAACAAGATTGACCGCGAGTGAAATTTCACCGCCGCGATTAACCAATACCGGTTTTTCGGTTGTAAATTTTTCATTCGTCTCCGCGCGAATAATCGCCACATCTTCGAGAATCGCCGCATCTATCAGCCGCGCCGCCGCGGTGATTTTCTCGCCGACCGCCACTTCCAAAATCGCTTCCGACCCATTGATTTTGACATTGCGGAAACTTCTCCATAAATCGTGTTGATCAGTGTATCCGATTTCGATCAAACGATCGTCCACCGGTTCTGACTCTTCATTTTCAACCGTTTTTAAATCGCTGATGTCGAGTGAAACAAATGTTGTTTGCAAACCGGAAGATTCGGCATCGCTCGTATCCGGTACGTCGATTGTAAAAATAATTTCTTTGCTGACCTCTGATTCTTCCGGAAAAAAATTCGTTTGAATCTTTTCAACTTGAATAGTCTGAGGAGGAGCGAGCTCTTCAGCTTCTTCAGCTTCTTCCACGGTCTCTTCGATTTCTTCGATCTCAGGCAATTCAGGATCTACTATCTCGAAATGGTAATTTCTGTATCTTGTCGAAATTGGAATGATCGCACGCTCGCAACTCGCGCAATCAACCCGGCTCTCATGGATATTGGCATCAAAAATTTCTACTTCTGCATTCGCTACCGCCCGCACCAAAAAATCGTATTCGATAATTTGCAGATTGCTAATCGTCTTATCATAAATCCTGTCGGGATTCTGATCAAGCGAAAGAACTTCTACGCAACCTTTGCTGGCTGCTTCATCCTCTGCCGAAGGAGGACAACTCGGATACTCTGCTTCGACGCTTGGCTTGTAATAAATCCGATATTTCTGGACAATCCCACTCACCGCGTGAGGGCTTGCCTGCCATTTCAAATCAGCTTCGAAAATATACGTTTCCACGGAAAGATCCAGCGGAGCGGAAATCCTCACCGCGGCAGAAACTTCTACATCTTCCTCCCAATCTGCAAAAACAGCGGCTGATTTACCGCCAAAAATGAATATTCCAATCAGCAGCACCGCGACGCTTCGAGCGAAAAATGCGAAGCGGAATTTTATGCTTTTGGAGCTGCACACGTTCTTGGTTCTTAGTTCTTGGTTCCTGGTTCTTGGTTTATAGTTCTTGGTTCAGACGATTGAATATTGAATAATTTTTAAAAATTTAAACATTTAAACATTAAAAATTGTTTTAAAATTTAAAATTTAAAACTTAAAATTCTTCCGCATTCATCATTCATAATTCTTTTCATCACTCTTTATAGTTCTTTCTTCACTCTTTTTCTTTCTGAAGATAATCACCGCGGCAAGCAGCAAAATGAGTGCTCCCCCGCCGATCGCGAAGTAAAGCAGATAATTCGCAGTGTCGGAAGAAAACTGCACCGCAGCTTCGAGCGGAGCGTTCGCGAATCCGTAATTCGCTTTCAGTTTGGCGGTGTATTTTCCGGCAGGAACCTGTTTCTCGAGCCACGGAACCGTGATCTTGGCAGTCGAGCCCGGCGCGATGTAGCCGGCATCTTCCGGAATCGGCAGGCTGGCGACAATGTAGCCGGCATCTTCTGGAATCGGCAGGCTGGCTACCACGCTTTCAAAATCGTTGATGATTTCAACTTTCCCTCCAAGTTTTTCGTGAACATTTCCATTGTTGGTAAGAGTGACCGTGAAATCAGTGGAATCTTCAAGCTGGTTGATTTCAAAAGAACTCAACTGTAAATCTTCGTAGATTTCGATTTCCGCAGTTTCCGCAATCGCGGGTTGACCGCCGCTGTATTTCAATTCCAGTCGAGCGGTGAACTTTCCGGATTGAATGTTTTCATTCCAATCTGCTGTGAAAATCCGCGAGCTGCCCGGCAAAACATTGCCACCATCGAGATTCAGCGGAATCGCATCCGCGACGACAAGCTCGCCCGAAACAGGATCGCGATAGCGCGCGATTTGCGTGAGCTGCACGCCGGCGGAATCGGTGAGCGTAATCGAGCCGCTCGGTTTTTCGTGCACGTTTCCGTTATTTTTGAAATTCACCGCGAGTGCCGGACTTTGATCGCCGAGTAATTTTCCATCTTTGACTCCGAAACTCAGTACCTCACCGCTGTGAATTTCCTCGCCGGTTACTTTCACGAGAATGAGACTCGGCACCGCCACTTGAATTTTGACTCCGCCGGAAGCGGCGTCATCGAATGAGGTGTAAAGAATCGAAGCATATCTCCCGCCGGGCTGCGCATCCGCGGGCACATTTACCGTGAAAGTTACTTCTTCCTCGGAATTCGGATCGAGAGAAAGATCTTCCGCGGAAAATTCGATCCAATCGCGGATATTCAGCGGATGATCCGCCGACAAATCCTCCGCCACTGGAAAACCCTGCTCGTCATTTTTCGTGTAAATGACAATTTCCGGTCGAACTGTCACCGGAATCCCTTCCGAATTGATCACGCGAATCGTGGCGGAAGCGAAAGACCCCGGATCGATTGTGAGCTCCGTCCGAACCGGCTTCACACCGACCGCAAGAGCGGCCGAGACTGTGAGAGCGAGAACGCAGAAACTTGCAGCGAGGCAAGCGAGCGGTTTGAGTTTAGTCATTGGAACGAAATAAGAATTAAAAAGTAAGAAGTAAGAAGTAAGAAAGAAGAATTTTAAATTTTAAGTTTTAAAACAAGATCGAATATTTGAATTTTTTAATTTTAAAATTAGAAATTGTTTAGAAATAAGAAATTAGAAATAATTTTTGTTCCGTGTTATGTGTTCCATGTTCCATGCTCAAAAAGTTGGCAGCGCCACATACGTAATCGTGCCTTCGTAAGTCCCTGCCGGCGTGAGGTAGTCCACATTCAAAGCGTAATAAATCGTGTGTTTCTGCGAATTCGTGGGAGCAGTAGCCTCCACCCCGTTGGCTGTACCGTCGTAAAGAGTGAGATTCGCGGCAGTGGCGGCTGCGAAAGCGACCGGTGTTCCTTCCGATTTTAGAACGGCTTTCGTTTTGCTCGTTTCCTCGGAATTGTAAGCTAAATAACCGATTAGGTTTTCGGTAGTTTCAGCATTTCCACCGGTAATCGCAGAGGTATTGCCGGTATCAGTGCCGTCGAGCTGCGCAGAACTCAAATTTTCCGCGCCCGCAAGTTTCGCTTGAATCTTGTAGCCGGTGCGCGCATTCGTTTTGGCGGTGAGAATTGTTTTTTGACTAAAATCCTCGCCGTCATCCACCGACGGATCCACATTCAAATTGACAGTGGTGTCATCGATCGTGAGAATCAACGCTTCGGCGACGACCGCGCGAACGCGGACTTGATTCGCCCACGAGAGCAGCGCGTAGCCGGTCTCGAGCACCTCATCATTCACATTTTTGATGGCAATATGAAAAGCGTAATTTCCGGGCTTCGCCGGCATATCGAGTTGACTCGTCGAGCCGATGACAATCGTCACAGCCTCGTTCGCATCGGCGAAATCGCCGGTCGCTGTGATCGTGATCGTCTGCGCGGCAGTGGTGAAAGTTTCGGTTGCGTTTACCGTGCCGGTACTTTCCGTCGAAGCTGAAACATTGGCAGCGGCGAGATTCTCGAAATTATCGAAGTCAGCGGGCACAGTAATTACGATTTTTTCGCCGGACTGGATGATGTGGCTGCCGCTTTCAAAAACAATTTGAATATTTTGGTCGATGTTGCGGACGGTGTCGCCGCTGCGGTGCGCCTCGGCAGTCGTCGCGACGGAATTTAAGGTTGTGCCACGAGCCATCACATCAATATTTTCATCGGTAACGGCATTGATCGTGGTGAGCGTGACAACTTCATTACCGACAAGCACGAGATCGCCGCTAACAAAGTCAATACCGTCGTTGACATTGAAAAAACTGGTCGCAGCGGTAGCGACGGCATCGATATTGGCATTCAATGTCGCGGTAACTTCGGAGACAATCGTCGCTGCCGGTTTGCCAGTCGCGCCGGAACCGGTGAGCTCGTCTGCCGCGGCGGAGACTGTCGGTAGCATCGTGAAAAGCAACGCGAACGAAATCGCGAAGGCGCCGATCCGAGCTGAGTGTGTGTGTTTGGTTTTCATTTGAAAAGGTTTATTTAAATTATTTAGTTTTGAACTGTTGTCAGTTTAGCAAATTTCGAAATTAATTGCAAACTGATATTTGGACTTTGGAAATTGGAAATTGGACAGAATTTTTGTTCAATGTTCCATGTTCCATGATATCAACCCGAGGGGTTTAAAAAAAAATCGACGATCAGGAATTAACAAAATCAGAAATATTTTTTTTCTCCAACTTGCCTTGCGCGTCGAACGGCAAAATTTCAATCCCGACCACTTCCCCGTTTCGATCGTAATCGATGACTAAATTTTTCTTCACATCGCTGTCGACAACTTTTTTGCCGGAAAGCTGAATGTAATACACGCCCGATTTTTGATCAAATGTGAACTGCATAATTATAAATTATAAATATTTATGAATTTTGCTGGTTTTGATTGCTGTAATTATTGAAACGATATTATTCGTCTTGTGATCGTAAATCACCATCAGCAGCCTTCTATCTTTTTGAATTTTTTTGGCAATCTGCACGGCACCCTCTTTTTGTGAAACTTGCGGATTTTCAATGCAATCAACTACTTGCCGCTCCGTGATCAATCTCAATCTCATCCGACTAAGCACATGTTTTGTGAAATAGTATCGATATTTCATTTCGTAAGTGAAACAAATTATGAAATTGTGCTTGAATTTTAACCCAAAGCCATTAGTGATTTCAACCCGAGGGGTTGAAAAAAGATAACCCCTGCTCTGCCCACCACCTTCAACTGTCTAACTGTCTGAACCACTGAACGCACTGATTCCATCTACCTGTGCGTCGCACGCAGACAGGCTTGAATTTCACTGAACACTCCGCAGGTTCAGATTTGTAATCTGAACCCTACATTTCTGAATCGGAAGCGGGTCAACCATAATCCCGCTTTCTGGATTCGCTGAACTTTTTTAATTTATTTCAAAATCCGCAACAATGTTTCTTTCCCTCTTTAGCAAAAGAGGGAAGGCGAAGCAGGAGTTTTTAAATTGCAGGAAGAAAATAGAGACGGAGATTTGGTGCGGGGTGAGGGCATAGTGAGCGCATTTTACAAACAGGGGTTCAATTTACAAAATTGAACCTGCGGCTGTATTGAACCTGCAGTAGCTTATAACTTATGACTTATGATTTATGACTTATGACTTATGACTTATAACTTATGACTTATGATTTATGACTTATGACTTATGACTTATGACTTATGACTTATGACTTATGATTTATGATTTAAAAGTTAACA
>JBDRIC010000125.1:0-12847 GCA_043816245.1 Patescibacteria group bacterium | reverse complement strand
AGGCTCCGCTCAAAACGAAAAAACCGACTAAATTTTTTGTAAATTCAATGAGCGATTTATTCCACGAAAAAATGCCAAAGAAATTTTTAAATAGTGTTTTTGAAATAATTGAAAAAACTCCTCAACACACTTACCAAATTTTGACAAAACGAGCAGAGAGCATGGAAAAATATTTTAAGGGTAAAAATATTCCTCAAAACGCTTGGGTAGGAGTAACGGTCGAGAATCAACGAGTAAGGTCAAGAATTGATTGCCTAAGAAATATAGATGCGAAGATTCGTTTTTTATCGATAGAACCTCTTTTAGAAGATTTAGGAAAAATTAATCTTAAAAATATCGATTGGGTTATCGTTGGCGGTGAAAGTGGATTAAAAGCTCGCCCGATGAAAGAAGAGTGGGTTGTCAACATTAAAAAACAATGTGAAGAACAAGGAGCTGCTTTTTTCTTCAAACAATGGGGAACATGGGGCTCAGATGGGGTGAAAAGAAATAAAAAAGTAAACGGAAGGAAATTATTAAATAAAACATGGAGTGAATATCCGTCTTTGATTTTGAACACATGAGATTAATGCTTATGCTTTATTAAGAATAAATTTATTGGTTGTTCATTTTTCCAAACAAACATTCCCATCCTTCACCCTCAACCACACCTTCATTTGTCTGAACTGTGATTCATCGGATTACCCTGATTCACTATGATTAGTTCGTGCAGAAAAAAAGCAGTGAGGTGAAAATTGGAATGAGGGGGAGTAGATTGTCTGAATCATGATTCACTTGATTATTTGATTACCATGATTCTTTCCTTTTTGTTCGGGGTGAATTTTTCAGTCCGCCCTTTCCATCTCGCCATCAAAAAAATCCTGCAATCAGGAAAACCTGCCTGCCTGCCTGCAGGCAGGTCAAGGTTCAAGACAATTCTGGAATTCTCAAACCATGACCAAACAACTCAATGGCTTAATGACTTCACATCGCCAAAAAATGAGTTCCAACCCCCTTCCTTCTTTTCAGCGCTGCCTCCGCGACCAGTTTCGCTGCGAGCACTGCATTCCGTGCGGTGAAACTCCGCGGTTTCAATTTTCCCAAAATTTCGACAGCTTCGCGCAAACCGCTCCGCGCTCTCACGATTCCCACCTTTTCCCACATTGTTTTTTGCACGATTTTTCGAATTGCCGCATCTTCTTTTGGGTTGAAAAAATATTTCGGTGTGGCAATTTTGAATTCGCGAGCTTTCGAAGGCTTCGTCTCTTTTCCTAAAAACCTGCCGAAAACCACCGCCTCTGCGAGGGAGTTGCTCGCCAGCCGGTTCGCGCCGTGCACTCCCGTCCGCGCGACCTCGCCGACCGCCAATAAATTTCGCACACTCGTTTCGCCCCGCAAATTCACCGCCACGCCGCCACAAGAATAATGAGCCACCGGGAAGATCGGGATTAAATCATGTGCGAGATTGAAACCCGCTTTCTTCACCTCTCGCCAAATTAACGGGAAACGGTTTGCCAAAAATTTCTCGCTCGCTCGCGTGAAATCAAGAAAAACCCCGGCTCGGCGGCTGGGGCAAGCATTCCCGCGCTTCATTTCCTCAAAAATCGCGCGCGAAACGATGTCTCGCGGCGCAAGCTCGCCGGCAGGGTGGTGAGCCGGCATGAATCGTTCGCCGCGAGCATTCCGCAAAACCGCTCCCTCGCCCCGCAAACTTTCAGAAAGGAGAGTGAGGCGCGTCTGTTTCCCGACGAGAGCGGTAGGGTGAAACTGGACGAACTCCAAATCTTCCAGCCGCGCTCCCGCGCGCCATGCCGCCGCGATACCATCCCCCGCTGAAACTTCGGGGTTCGTGGTCTTCGCGAAAAGTTGTCCGAAGCCACCGGTGGCGAGGATTGTTTTTCCAGCGAAGAGGGGTTTGATTTTTCCGTCGAATTTCAGCCATGCGCCGCGGCAAACTTTCTTTTCCAAAATTAAATCGAGCAGCGAGGTTTGCGTCAGAATCTTGATATTTTTATTTGCCCGAACTTTTTTGGCGAGTGCTTTCTCGATCGCCTCACCTGTCGAATCTTTCGTGTTCCATACGCGCGAGTGAGAGTGGGCGGCCTCGCGAGTAGGTTCTTTGCGGAACTTCACTCCCACCTCTTTCTCGAGCCAGTCCACTGCTGTGGGTGCGTTTTCCACGAGGAACCGCACGGCTTTTTTATTGTTCATTTGGCAACCGGCAGTGAGGGTGTCGGTGAAATGTTCTTCGAAACTATCCCACCGGAAGTTCCTCACCGCCGCGATGCCGGCTTGCGCGTATCTCGAAGAAGATTCAAGCAGATTTGTTTTTGTGGCAATCACCACGCTTCCTTTTTCTGCACAAAAAAGTGCGGAGGTGAGTCCGGCGATGCCGCTGCCGATGATGAGGAAATCAGGATTTTGCAAAAGAGGGTGATTTGACAAAAGGGATTTTAGCAGACAGAATCCCATTCTCTTTGAATTTTTTAAAATGACTATCTCTACCGAGAACTCGTTCCTTGCTTCGCTTTGCGCGAGCTGTGAAGACCTCCAAAGGGAGTTTCAAGAAAATCCGGAAATTATTAATGAACAAACAGCGCGTTTAAAAATTGCCAATTTGTTGGGTGGTCTGAAAGTTGCGGAAGAGGCAGGAATGGACTTATTCAAGATTAAATTAAGCCAAACAAATGTCAAAAAAGTTTTTGAGAAACTTCCTGAGAATATCCGCGCGGAAATAGACCAGTTTTTGGAAGATCCTATCTCAAAGCCGCAAGCCAATCACTTCCATCACAAAAACAAAAATGTTCCGTCGTGGTTGAAACCTTTTACTGAGCGAGAAAGGTCTTAAGATTATTTGGAGCAATCGATTATCCCCAAACTAAAATCCACCGCTCTCGCCGAGTGGGTGAGTTCGCCGATTGAGACGAAATCCACCCCGCTTTTTAAGAATGCCTTCGCATTCTTCGCAGTAATCCCGCCGCTTCCTTCGAGAATTATTTGAGGGTTGATTTTCCGAATTTTCGGAACGAGCGATTTTAATTTCGCCGGCGTAAAATTATCGAGCAACAAAATCAGACCTTTCCTTCCGCGGAAAAATTCCGCAACTTCGAACGCGAGCTTCTCGTTGTCTGCCTCGATTTCAAAAAAATTAGATCCCCGTTTTTGCGAGGATAAAATTTTTCGCCAGCAGTCCGGATCCACCGCGAGGTGATTCTCTTTCACGAGAATTTGATCGTTCAAATTCAGCCGATGTGGCAGCCCTCCCCCCACGACTACTGCTTTTTTGTCGAGCAGACCGAGCGGAGTTTTCCGCGTTGCCGCGAACTTTCGGCGACCAATTTTCCGCGCGAGCGAATTTGAAGCGGTCGCAATCCCGCTCATCCGTTGTAATAAATTCAAAACCGTTCTCTCAAGCATGAGAACTTCCCCCGCCTCGCTTTTCAGCCGCATCACTTCCTCGCCTCTTCGAACTTCCGCCCCGTCCTTTTTTCTCGCGAGAATTTTCACCCCCCTTTTTTTTACAAAAAATTCAACCTCCTCGCCTCCCGCCAAAATTCCCCCGCTTTTCGCCACAATTCTCGCTTCCACGATTTTCCGCGGATTCGCGAGCAGCGCGGTCGTCGCGTCTCCGTTTCCCGAATCTTGTTCGAGCAGCAACCCCAAAACTTTCTCGGCAAATTTTCGGTATTCGCGGTTCCGCACTGAAAGTTTCGCGATTTGAGATTCGAAGAGTTTCAAAAAGAAGAATTTATTCCCAAGTCTCTGCAAATTTTTCGCGCCAAAAAATCATTAATTTCCCGGTGGCGAGGTACAGATGAAGTTATACCGCTTCGCAATATAAACATTACAGTTTACGCTTTATATAAATTGATTTTATCTCTAAATATCTAATCTTTTAAACACCGAAGCTACGCGGCATTAATAGCTTTTTTATTGCGAATTGGTATTAAACTTTGATTTGGATTTACAAAAATGGTGTGATTGCTGCCCTCCCGAAAGAAAATGCAACCATTCTTTGCGAGATGGCAAACCAGATCTCGACGTTTCATAAACTCGCAAAGATCAAACTCTTTTTGATAATTTTTCGCCTCCCAATGTTTTTGCGGGAGACCTCGCGACTAGTTTCAACAACAAGCTTGGTAGCTTCAACAAGATTTTTTTTTAATTCCGCGAGAGTGTGACCTTGCGAATTAATCCCTCCGATCTCTTCCACGAAACCAACCCAAAGATTTCCATCTTTAAAACAAGCAGCAGTCAGATTCGCGATGGGGAAAGTGGTAGCCATTGCCGTCGCATTTTAACATTTTTAGAGTTTTTTTTCCATGTAAATTTTCTCATGGTCGAGAGTGTAGCCGAGCTGCCGATAATATTCTCGCACTCCCACACCCGCGATAATTTTAAGTTTTTTAAATCCATTTTTCTTTGCAATTGTTTCTGCCTCGCGGACGAGTTTTTTCCCGAATCCGCGATGTTGGGAGTTACCCGCTTTTTTTGAAATTCCAACCTCTGCTCCGAAAGTGTGTAGTTCGCGGACAAAGGCGAAGTCCTTTCCTCCGGGGAACCTCAAACGCAACAGCGAAATCAATTTCCCGCGCGCCTCGAAGCTCAAAAAAATTTCTTGTCCGCCGCTCGCTCGATATTCTCCGCGAAAAAGTTTCGCTTGCCGCGCCTCAAAATTTTCCGCGCGAATTTCTCGGCAGCGAATGCACTCGCAGCGCACTCCCCGCTGTTTCAAAATTTGCCGCAAATTTGTCAGTCGGCTCCCCGCCAAAATCGACTCAGCCGGAATGTCGCGGACTATCCTAGTCAGCCGAATCCAAGGCGGGACAATTGATTTTATTTTCACAAGAAGATTCGATAGCGTTTCATCCGAGTAAGGCTGCCACTCTCCGCTCTGCCAAAATTTTTTCAACCCCGTATTTTCGACGAGGACGGTGGGATAAATTTTAAGCTGATCGGGCTTGAAGTTTTCATTCTCAAAAACTTCCCGAAACATCTCGAAATCCGATTGGGGAGTTGCGAGTGGGAGATTCGGCATCAAATGAATCCCGACCTTCAACCCTGCATTTTTCAAAAGTCGAATCGCGCGGATTGATTCCGCGACGCCGTGTCCGCGTTTCGATTTCGCCAAAATTTTGTCGTCGAGATTTTGCACCCCGATTTCCACGCGCGTGCAGCCGAGTCGCAAAAACCTTTTCACCTCTTTCTTTGAAATAAAGTCAGGCCGCGTTTCGAGCGTCAATCCAACCACGCGGTGCCGCGACTTCTCATTCGCCTTTTTCAAATCTTCGAGCGAATTTGATTTTGCCTCCCGCGAATTCAATGCCGCGAAACATCTGCGAATAAACCAGTTTTGATAATTGAGTGGGTGTGCGGAAAAAGTGCCGCCCATCACGATTAGCTCAATCTTCGAAACTTCGTGCCCACAATTTTCGAGTGCGCGCAGCCGATCTTTCACCTGTCGGAACGGATCAAATTCCGCCCGCACCGCTCGCATCACCGCTGGCTCATTCGAAAGATAACTTTTTGGCATGCGCGCCTCCGTCGGACAAAAAATGCATTTTCCCGGGCAGCCGAACGGTTTCGTGAGCACCGCAATCGGCGAGACACCCGAGAGAGTGCGAATTCGCGATTTTTTCAAAATCTTTTCAAGGGCAGGGTTCCGCCGAATTTTTTTCGATTTCAGCAGGCTCAAATATTCTTGCACGAGTTCTGAATTTGCCGCTAATTTTCCCGAGTTGCCGGCGGCTTGCGCCTTCACTGCGCGCAGACTTTTTTCGTCCGCGCATTTTTTTCGAATCGCTTCAAGGATGATTTCATGTGCATTCATTTGCAAAGTTTTGGTGAAAACCCACCGCAATTTATTTTTTGTAATGATTAGTAATTTGGAAAACTTCAGCTTTTCCGTTTTTGGTAAAAAATAAAGCGCGATACTTTTTATCAAGCCGAAAAGAGTAAATTCCTCTCCAATATGGTTTAAGCAATTCGGTGTGAAGAGAAGGGTAGCGAATATCTTTTTCAAAGGTAGTTTTAGCCTTTTCCCATTTTTTGGCTAAGTTGTGTTTTTGGATGTATTTTTTTAAATCATCGCGAAGTAAAAGCATTTTCATTTTTTAGGCTTGGAATAAGATGATTTTCCTAAACCACTTCGCAGGTCATCTAAAAAACCTTTTGAATAAATTCCAGTTTTCTCAAAATCTTCCACCACATCATCAATTGGGTTTTTAAGACTGGTTGAAAAAAAACTGCTTGCAAGTTTTTGGTAAGCTTGTGCTTGCTTGAGAATTTTTTGATACTCCGTTCTGGGAATAGTTATTTCTTGCACATCCTTAGTTTAACATAAATTTATGCGGGAGCGAGCTGCTTTCAATTACGATTCAATCGCGAAAGAATGGGATCAAGTTAGAAAAAATTCGTGGGGCGAGTTTGAGTTCGCGCGCGGACTTTTAAATTCCAAAAAAATTCTCGACGCAGGCTGCGGCAACGGTCGGCTCGTTCAGTGGTTGCGGGAAAGCGGATTCGAGGGGGATTATCTCGGGGTGGATAATGCGAAAGAATTATTAAAGCTTGCGAAAAAAAAATTCCCGAACGAAAAATTCGCACTTTGCGATTTACGTGAGGATTTTTTAACCCACCACTTAAGTGGTGGGTTAAACTGCGTTGATGCGGTTTTTTGCATTGCGGTATTGCATCACTTTCGAAGTGAAGAAGACAGATTGCAAACGCTAAAAAATTTCCACGCTAGCTTGCGGGAAGGTGGGAAGATTTTTATCACCTCGTGGAACTTTTTTCAGCCAAAATTTTGGAAACATCTTTTTAAAAATTTCTCGCGCGATTGTGAAATTAAATTCGCAGGGAAGGGGAAACGATTTATCCATTCGTTCACAAAAAGCGAGCTGAAAAGGTTGTTGCAGCAAGCGGGTTTCAAAAATATTAAAATTTTTTACGCGAAGCATTCAAAAAAAACGAATTTTCTCTGCGGTCGTAACTTAATCGCGCTTGCCCAAAAATGAAAAACGACCCCGAAAATTCCGAAGAAAAAATTCTCGAGGGTGAGGTAGTTGGCAAAATTCTCGAAAAAAAGCCGACCGATCATTCCGACTCCGACTCCAGGCAGCCCCGCCTCGATTTCGATTTTTTCGCGATTCCCGTGTTCGCGAAACTAAAACGCAATTGCCTGCTCGCGGCAGCGAGTTTCGTCATGCTCACGATTGCCGCGATTTATTTCGGCAACGGCTGGCTTTTTTTGCTCGCGTTGCTTTTGCCGCCGTGGATTTTTTCACGGAAATAGTTATTCCTTCGCGAAAAAATTATACAGCCAGCCCAAAATAGCCCCTCCGACGAAGCCGTCCATGAAACCGTAAATTGCCGCGAGCAGTACGCCGAGCCACGAAACCTCAAGACCAAAATAAATTGCCGCGAGCGGGGTGTAAAAATCAACTCCGGGGTAGCCGGTGAGTTTGGTGAGTGTGACGCAAAGCGCGAGAGTAACGCCCCACAAAATCCCGAAAGCCAAACCGAGCGAGAGAGGTTTTAGCATCGCAGAGGAGGTTAAAAATTAAGCAGAAAAAGTTTACCACTTCCCTGGAATTTGAGAGAATTTAGAAGTGAAAGCCTCTCATGCTTGCCGAAAAATAATTTTTGGCGCACTTGTTTGCGCGGTTTTTTCCGGCACGGCGCAGGCAGCCGTGTTTCCCGACGTACCTGCCAATCATCCGAATGCTGCCGCGATTGATTTTCTCACAACGGAGGGAGTGATTTCAGGCTACCCCGACGGGAGTTTCCAGCCAGAAAATTCCGTGAATCGCGCGGAAGCACTCAAAATTCTCTTGCTTGCGAGTGGGATCACGATGCAAACGACTCCGCAAAACGAATTCCCCGATGTGCCGGACGAGGCGTGGTTCGCGCCCTTCATCGCTTCTGCTCGCGCGCGGGAAATTGCAGGCGGCTACCCCGATGGATTTTTCCGACCGGAGCAAACCGTGAATTTAGTCGAGGCGCTAAAAATGCTTTTCACGGCAAACGAAATTTCGCTCGAAAATTACGAAACCGAAGTCAAGCTTTTTACTGATTCCGAGGAGTCCGCATGGTACAACGCCTTTCTTTTTTACGCGAAGACTTTCGAGATTGTCGAGTCGGATTCAGAAAATCTGATTTTTCCCGCCGCTTCGCTCACGCGCGGGCAGCTTGTCGAAATCGTTTATCGTTTTCTCGCGCGAATCGAAATAGTCTGTCCGCGGCTGCTTGAAAACACGAGAACGTTCCCGACGGGCTATTTTCACGGGATCAGTCTCGCGGACGAGCTGCCGAATGTTTTTTATGAGAATGAAATTTTTGGGCTGACCGGCTTGACTGCCGAGAATGCGGAAAGCGTGACGGCGGTTTTTCAAAATCGCGAGAGTGGCGAACACACACAATTTTCCGTGGACGTTGAGGAAAATAATTTCTTCCTCGTTGCTGAATTTAGTGCTCCCGGTCACTACGATTTTTCCATAATTCCTTCCACTACTGATCGCAATTCTGCTGCGAGCATCGAAGTCTTGCCGCGGGAGTGCGTGCCGGCGACGACCGAAACAAGCGGAGTTTCGCCGGAAAATTTGCGCACGGAACTTCTTGACAACGAACCGACGATTTCGTGGGATGGCGGCGAGAGTAATCTTGCGCGAGTGGTTATTCGGCAGAACGAAGAAAGATTTGAGCGGCTGATTTCCGTGAATCAAAATTCGCTCGTGCTCGACCCCGCCGACTTTGAAAACTTCGAGGCGGGTGAGGCGACGCTCCAAATTTTCGGCGCGACATCGGAGCACGGTTTCAGTCATGAGCCGCGCACACAGTGGGTCGCCAGTTCAGCTTTTTCCCTCAATCTCTCACAGCATCACTTTTCCGTCTTCGAAAAGGAGCAACTCACGCTGCCCTCGCTGCCGACTTACCGCAGTCCGAGAATTTCGCTTTCCGGAGTGGCTGGGACCGATCTCGAGTCAACGGCTTATCTCATCACTCCCGCGGGGGCGGTCGAAGAAGTTTCAATTTTTCCTTCGACCAGCTCCCGTTCGACAAGCTCAGGGCAGGCAGGACAAGTGGAAGACACAGAAAAAATTTCGACAGGCGCATCATTTACGCTGAACTTGCAACTACCGGAGGTGGGGACTTACATTCTCGAAATCAACGCCACGAACGGAATTGCCGCGCTCAACCATCCGCTTTATCTGCCGAATGAATTTCCGCTGATTCCCGATTTCGCCGATCTCCGCGAGGCGCCGAATCCGCAGCAAAAAATTTCCGCGAATCGCGAAAAGGCGATTTGGCTGCGACTTGTGAATGAATTCCGCGCGAGCCAGCGGCTCTCGGCGGTGCAGCTTGACGAAGAGATTTCTAAATTTGCGCAAAATTATGCAGAGCAAATGGCGGCTGGAAATTTCTTCAGCCACACCGATTTATCCGGGAATGATCCCGATGCGCGGCGAAAATTAGCCGGATTGTCGCTTCCTGTCGGCGAGAATCTCGCGCGCGATTCCAAAACCGAATACGCGCATGCCGGTCTCCTCCGTTCCGCCGCCCACCGCGCGAATATCCTCGTGCCGGAGTGGACGAGCGTTGGTCTCGGCATTGCCGAGGGCGCCGACGGACAATTATTTTTCGTGCAAGAATTTTCTACCGACCCGCTCGTGGCAGAAAATCTGGCTGAATTTAAATCGGAGCTCCGCGAATCAATAAACTCCCGCCGCCGTGAAGAAAATACGGTCGAGCTTATTCTCGATTTCACGCTTGATTCGGTGGCGCAAGATTGGAGTGAGAAGATGGCAGCGGAGGACTTCCTTGATTTTGTTTACGGAAATGAAAGTCTCGAAAACTCCATCCGCGCGGCGGGTTACAACGGTTCGTTCGCGAGCTTCATCGCTTCGGCAGGGCAGCTCTCGAAAATCGTGGACGGTTTGAGCGAGGAGGTATTCACTGATTCAAACAAAACACGCGTGGCAATCGGGCTGGCGCAAGATTCCGACGGCAGCTTTCAGGCGACATTCGTTTTCCGCGAGTGAGGTGAAGGAGTTTTTAGCGAAAGCAAATTAATTTTAAAAAATGGAAGAAAAAATAATCGGCAGCTTTTCGGAATACGGATTCGAGATTACTGCGTCATCATTTTGTGTGTTCGAGGAAATAAAAAAATTGCTTGCCGGAGTGTTTGAGGTTGCGGACGAGGCGCGGGCAAAAATCGGAGAGTTGACCGCGACCGTGAAAGAATTGACTACATCTGCAGAAAAGGAGCTGGCTGTGGCAAGGAGGGCGAAATCAAAATTTGAAAAATTAATTACCATCGCAAAAAAGAAACTGGATGTAGCGAGAGAGGTGCGAGTGAGGCACGAAAAATTACTCGCAATTGAAAAAAAGAAAATTGGGCTTGCGAGAAGAAAAGCAGAGGTGGTAATTAGCGAGTGCGAACTAGACACGGCGGAGATGGAACTCGAAAAGTCATCTGCGATTGCAAAAAAATTAGTCGCGAGGCTGGAAGAATTGAAAGGCGAAGAAGCAGAGATTCAGACCGAGCTTAATGAATTAATCTCAGCCGCGGGGGAGGCGGATGCAGCCGTAAAAAATTTAACCGCAGACACAGGTGTAAATGTGTTTGAGGGATTTGATTTAACGAGCCCGTCGGGTTGGGAGCAGATGATCGAATTTGCGCTGCGGAGAAGGGCGGAAAAACTTTTGGAAAACCGAAGAGATGTCAAAATTGAGTTTGTGGGAAGTTGAGCTTTGGGTGGCTGTTTCCGTCAATGTAAAATCAAAACCGCAATCATGGCAGAGATATGTGACCATAAATTGCGGCTTCGTTTTGTAGTGTTTTGAAAATCTTTTTATCCCAAAAACCACGGCAAGAATACTAGCGACACCACCGTCATTAGTTTGATCAAAATATTCAGTGCCGGTCCGGAAGTATCTTTAAATGGATCGCCGACCGTGTCGCCGACCACTGCCGCTTTGTGTGCATCGGAACCCTTGCCGCCATAGTTGCCATTTTCGATGTACTTCTTCGCGTTATCCCACGCACCGCCAGCATTCGCCATGAAGATTGCCAACATCACGCCGACGACCAAGGCTCCTGCCAATAAGCCGCCGAGCACTTGCACGCTCCAAAGACCGACTACGATCGGAGTAATGATCGCGATCAATCCGGGCAGAATCATTTGCTTCAACGATCCGTCAGTCGAGATTTTCACGCAGCGCGCCGCATCCGGCGGGGTCGTGCCCTCCATGATTCCGGGAATTTCGCGGAACTGCCGTCGTACTTCATTTACCATTTCAAAAGCCGCGTTGCCCACTGCTCGCATCGTGAGTGAGGAGAAAATAAATGGCAAAATTCCGCCGAGGAGTAGTCCGATGATTACTTCTGGCGTGTTGATGTCGAGAATTAACGGAGTGCCGTCGATGCTTGCGCCTTGAGAGAATGCTGCGAAAAGAGCGAGAGCGGTGAGTGCGGCGGAACCAATCGCGAAACCTTTGCCAATCGCTGCCGTCGTGTTGCCGACCGCGTCAAGCGCATCCGTACGTTCGCGGACTTCTTTCGGTAATTCCGCCATCTCCGCCAATCCTCCCGCGTTGTCCGCCACCGGTCCGTACGCGTCGATTCCAAGAGAAATTCCAAGAGTTGACAACATCCCCACTGCCGCGAGAGCCACGCCGTACACTCCGGCGAAATAATTTGCTGCGAAAATTCCCAAACAAATGACAAGCACGGGTGCCGCCACCGATTCCATTCCAGTCGCGAGTCCGTGAATGATGTTTGTCGCTGCGCCGGTTTCCGACTGTTTCGCGATGTTTCTAACCGGACGGGTGTGGGTGGAGGTGTAGTATTCCGTCAATTTCCCGATCGTCACTCCAGCCACGATGCCGGCGACGATTGCATAAAAAAGATTCATTCCTGCAATGCCGGCTGGAAGTGCGAAAACTTTATTCGTGAGCCACCACGAAGTGCCAATCGTGAGAACGGAAGCTACCATCAACCCGCGACTGAGTGCCGCGTGGAGTCCTTTTTCGTTCTTGGTTTTTACAAAAAAGGTGCCGATCATCGACGCGAAAATTCCAAAACCCGCCACGGCGAGCGGCAGTACGACCGCCGATTTCATATTCACATCCCCGCCAAAAGTGAAAACCGCGAGCGTCATCGCGGCTACGATCGAGCCGACATATGATTCAAATAAATCTGCGCCCATTCCCGCCACATCGCCGACATTGTCGCCGACATTGTCAGCAATCGTCGCAGGATTGCGTGGATCATCTTCCGGAATGCCAGCCTCAACTTTGCCGACCAAATCTGCGCCGACATCCGCCGCCTTCGTGAAAATTCCTCCGCCGACACGTGAAAAAAGCGCGATCGAGCTTGCGCCAAAACTGAATCCAATAATCTGTCCAATCGTGGTTGGATTGATTGTTTCGCCACCATTTGTGTAAAGAAAAAAGAAGGTTGCCAGTCCGAGGAGCGCGAGACCGACTACGCTCATGCCCATCACCACTCCTGAACTAAAGGCGATCGCGAGCGCGTTGGCTAAACCTTTTCGCGCAGCCTGCGTTGTACGGACAGCTGCTCGCGTGGCGGTGTGCATTCCAAAATAGCCGGCGAGTGCCGAAGCCGCCGCTCCACTCGTAAACGCGATTGCTGTTTTGATTCCCAGTCCGTCAGATTTCGAAAAGCCGATTGCGGCTGCTACCACGACTACAAAAACCGCGAGCCACTTGTATTCGGAATTGAGAAAGGTCGCCGCACCTTCTTGAACTTGCTTCGAGATTGCCTGCATTTTTTCGCTGCCGGCATCTTCTTTCATAATGAGAAAATATTTCAAAATCGCGAACGCAATCGCGAGGAGAGCGGCTCCTC
>JBDRIC010000124.1:0-9875 GCA_043816245.1 Patescibacteria group bacterium | reverse complement strand
ATTTTATTTCTCCCCACCCAAAACCCAAAAACCTCTCAATCCTCAACAAAGTCTTAGCATTTCCCCCTAAAATCCAAAAGCACTTAACCCCCTCACCATGGCTCAAACTAAAAAAGGTCAGAAATACAATCGTATTCCTGCACACACGCGCGTTTTAAAAAATGGTAAAAAAATCAAAATTGCCGCGCATGTTCGCAGCAATCCGAGCGGAAAAAAATGCAAATAACCTCCGCTTCCCCGACTCAAATCTCCGTCTCTACTTTCTTCCTGCAATTTAAAAACTCCTGCTTCGCCTCAATCAAATCTCCGTCTCTGAAACCTTGTTCCGTTTTTTAAACAAGTGCTTCGCCTTCCCTCTTTTTCGAAAGAGGGAAAGAAATGTTTTCTTTTTTTGCAAAAAATAAATTCTCCTTTTCGGGCGAGCGGAGCGAGCCGAAAAGAAAACCCCTCTTTCGGCGACAGCCCGCCGTAGTTCGCCGCAGCGAACGAAGGCTGGGAAAAGAGGGGTTGGGGAGATTTGGAAAGTCCGCCAGCGGAGGAAAAATTGAAAATCGCGGAGGAATCCAGCTAACTCGCATTCCAAATATTTTTTTCGTACTCCTCCAAAACACGGTAAGTATTAAAAAAGGAGGTGAGCGAAATCGCCTCTCTCATTCGATCGCTCCAATTTTTTTTCCGGTTGTAGTAGCAATTCAGCACCTCTTCCAAAGCGCTGTAAAGCTCAATCGCATCGGCTTCATCGCGTTTGAGCGGCTGGAGAAATTCTGAAGTTTCCCCAAAAGCCCAACCCGAACGCGGATTTTTGTGAAAACCCTCAATCCACCACCCGTCGAGAATCGAAACATTCATCCCTCCATTGAGAGCGGCTTTCATCCCGCTCGTCCCGCTCGCTTCGAGCGGCGGAACGGGATTATTGATCCAAATGTCGCTTCCGGTCGCCAGTTTTCGCGCAATCTCCAAAGTGTATTCGGGCAGAATTACAATTTTTATTTGACCGCGCAGTTTGCGCGCCTGCTCTTCGATCTTCGCGCGCATACTCACCCCGAACCCCCCGAACTGACTCCAGCTCGAAGCAAAAATGAGTTGAATTTTTTTAGGACCCAACCTACACAATCTCTCCACATTTTGAAAAATCAAGTCAGTGCGTTTATAAGAAACCGTCCTCCGCGCAAACACTGCGGTGAGTGTTTCTTTGTCAAATTTATCTTCTGCATTGATGTCTTCGAAAACAAAGTGATCGGGATTTTCATTTATCCATGTAATCAGCTTCGTTTTTTCAGCTTGTTTGGCTGCCACGACTTCCTCGTCGGGCAAAATTTCTACCGCTCGTTCAAAAATCAAAGGATTTTCTCTCCACCCGGAAAGATATTTGTCGTAAAGTTTCGCGAATTCAGTCCCCACCCAACGAAGGTGATAAATTCCGTTGGTGACATTCGCGAAATTTTTTCCGGGAAACATTTTTTCGCAAACCCCGTGATGTTTTTCGGAAACGGAATTCGAAATTCTGCTTAAATTTATCGCCAATTCGGTCAGTCCCAATTTGCTTGGAGTGGAGAGATTTTTAATGTTTGCGGGAAGCAATTTCCCCGCTATTTTGTAAGCCAAATCGTATTCGAAATAATCGTGTCCGGCAGCGACGGGCGTATGATTAGTGAAAGTGCAAATTTTACTCACTACTTTTTCATCGTAATTTTTTCTTCGTAAAAGCTCGAGCGTAAGGAGTGCGGAGTGACCTTCATTCATGTGATAGGAGAATTCAGTTTCGGGCTCCACGATTTCCAAAGCTCTCACTCCTCCCACCCCCAAAACTATTTCTTGCGCCAAACGAATGTATCCGTCGCTCGAATAAAGATATTGGGTGATGGCCTTGTCCCCTGCGGAATTATTTTCCGAATTTGTAGAGAGAAAGTAGATCGGAATTTTCTTTCCACTCTCCCCTTCCGCTTCGAGTTTGTAGATCAAAACCTCCACCTTTCTGTCTTCAATCTCTACTTTGATTGTCTTGTCCAACTTCTCCATAAACTTGCTTGGATCGAAGGCTTTTTTTGGATCTTCATCTCGATGGTAAATCAGAGAGATTCCGACTAGCGGCTTTTCTTTATCCGCGGCTGCCAAAAGAATGTCCGCAGCCAAAACCCCCAACCCGCCGTAATAATTTGGAATTTTGTCGTCGAGAGCAATTTCCATCGAGAAGTAAGCGATTTTTGTGTTTTTCATTTTAATTTTTTGGCTATGGAAAGATTGTGTTATTGATTAGTTTCGTGCTGATAACAAGGAATTTAATTTTTAAATTTTCAAGATTCAAATTCTCAAATAAATTCTAACTAGGCTGAATACATATTTGTTAAATATAAACAGTGGCAAAGAGAAAGCTGATCTTGTTTGATCATTCGCGCACAGATCATAGTTGAAAATTAATGCTTATTTGAAAATTGTAAATTGAGACTTGAAAATTTTTAAATGTGATTTAACGTTTAATGTTTCCCTTTGGAGAATTTAGCAAATCCATACGTTGATGCATCCCTCGCAAAGTATTCATATAATGAATGTAAGCCTCGTAAGGTGAATGCTCAGAATCGTAAGGCGAAAAATATTTATGCACATCTCCGTCATTGAAATATTTCGTAGACATGTAATAAAAATGGTCTGAAGTTTGCAGTCTGCGAAAATCGCTTAGCAAATCTTTAATCACTTTCCCCTTCTTTTTTTTATGAGGATGAATCATTTTCTCCAACTCGCTTAATTCGTGAAGCGCACTTCTTTGAATTTCATTATCCAACCACGCAGAAATATCACGATCTGTATCAGCCCAAGAAAGATATTGCGGAATATCGTACTCATCGCGCAATTTCAAATTTGCAATAGTTTCGCTCGGCGTGCGGAAACCGATTCCCTTTTCGAGTAAAGCTTTTGGGAGATGTTTGAAAAATTCAAAAATGCCAGTATCTTCCCATTGATGCTCTCCGAGAGTTTCATAATCCATGAAAAGATTGATTGTTTCTCCTTCAGTATTCTCAATCCAGCGCGCATATTTTTCGGTAGTGAGCGGATGCTCTTCCCACGATTTATTCGAAAAGCGAAAAGCCACATCATCCGAAAGTTTGTAATTTTTCAGCAAAAGAGGGAGTTCTTTTTTCGCGCGCGCAGCGATTTTATATTTTTTCGCAATCCTCGCATCTTCCTTGTGAATCTCAATTTTTTTAGATTGGTAAAGGTGATTCGGGCTTCTCCCACCGAGGCAAGAATCCCAGCCTTCAGCGAGCATTCCTTCGAAGCCCATCTTGCGAATAAATTCCGCTAAATCATTGTTATAAATTAGTTCGGTGTTGCGAAAAATTTTGGGCTTCGTCCCAAAAAGCTTTTCAATTTTTTTCGCTTGGAGCTGAATTTGAGCTCCGTACTCCTCTTTCGAAAAAAGAAACGCGAGCGAGTGATGGTAAGTCTCGCAAAGAAATTCCGCTTGTTTGGTTTTGGCAATCTCTTTGAATAAATTCAAAACTTGCTTCCCCGTTTTTCCATACTCCTCGCATTGATCGAGGAAAACTCCCGAAAGCGAAAATGCCACGCGAAACTCCGGATGCTTGCGAAGTAACTCAAGAAGCATCCTCGTAGCGGGAATGTAGCATTTTTTCGCCACCTTTTCGAAAACGAAACGGTTGGTGGAATTCTTGGGTCCAAGAAATAAATCTCCACTCTTATCTTCTTCGAAAAAAGAAGTTTCACTCAAGCGGTAGGGTTGGTGAACCTGAAAGTAAAAACAAACGTTCTTTGTGTGTGTCTGCATGAATCTAGTTTACTAGTTGATGGTAAATCGCGATAGTTTTTTGCGCTTGCCTTTCCCATGTGAGGTTTTCGATTTCCTTGTTTGCATTTTCCACTAAAGTTTTTTTCAAAGCGGGATACTCCAAACTCGCGAGAATGTGATTCGCCATTTTATTCACATCCCAAAAATCGGCTTGGAGAGAATTCGCCAAAACCTCTTTCGCGCCACTTTGCGAAGAGAGAATCACCGCACAACCTCTTTGGACAGCTTCAAGCGCGACCAAACCAAAAGGCTCGGAAACCGAAGGCATCACAAAAACATCGGAATTTGCAAAAACCGTGTCGCACTCTTCTTTCCCGAGAAAGCCCATACAAAAAATATCTTTGTGAAATCCTTTCGCCACAATTTCATCGATAATTTTTGGCATCATGTCGCCCGTGCCCGCGATGAGGAATTGCACATCATTCCGTTTTTTCAAAACTTTCTGCGCGACCTTGATAAACCAATCCGGTCCTTTTTGAATCGTCAATCTGCCTAAAAACAAAACTGTTTTTTTGTCACTGCGGCACATATATTTTCGATTGACCGGATTGACATAATCATCTTTTCCGTTGTGCACAACTTCAATCTTGTTTGGATCAATCCCATAATGCTCAATAACAATACCCTTGGTATAATTCGAAACCGCGATGAGCTTGTCCGCCGCCTCCCATGCTTCCTTCTCGATTTTATAAACCTCTTGATTGAAACTACCGCCGGTGCGATCAAACTCGGTAGCGTGAACGTGAACGACAAGCGGAATTCCTAAGCGTTTTTTCAAACGCAAAGCGGCTGGGCAAGTAATCCAGTCGTGCGCGTGAATCACGTCAAAATCTTCACTCAATTCTATATTCTCGACCTCGAGCGCGTAGCGTTGTATCTCTTCAAAAAGGTTTTTTCCGTAAATCTGTTTATTGGGATTTTCGCTTTCCTCACTCCACTTTTGCATGAAATTTTCGTAATCTTTTTCTTGAAGATAAGGCGAGTAAATCGTAGTTTTGATATTTTGGAGAAGCTTGAAGTTAAATTTTTTGTTGTTGTAAGCGATCTGAAAAGGCAGTTTTGCTTTCTCACTCTCCACCCCCTTCCCCACGAAAGAGGGTAAAACAAAGGTTAAATCTACATCTTGCTTCGCAACCGCTTCCGCCAAAGCTTTTGAAGCCACACCTAAACCCCCCGATTTTATAGGCGGGAACTCCCATCCGAGCATAAGAACTTTTAACATTTGTTTTTGTTTTTTTATTTTACAATCGGATTATTCTACCAAAAAAAAAGAAAAAAATCAACTTTGTAGTCTTGCTATTTTAGTGAAAAGATTGAAAAATAAATTCATATGAAAATTAAGCGAATTTACGAAATCAACGCTCTCCCTTTTCTCGAAGAGTTGAGGGTGAATAAATTGGATGAAATCGGCGATGAGGTTTTGAATGCAATCGCTTTCAAATGGAATTTCGATGCGATTTATTTGATGGGTGTTTGGGAGAGAGGTAATTCGACGAGCGGAAAAACTGCTTCCAAAAAACAAAATTTTGCCGCCTCTCCGTTTTCGATTCGAAAATACAAAATTGCGAAAAATTTTGGCGGGAAGCAGGCGCTGCTCAAATTCAAGAAAAAAATGAACGAGCGAGGAGTGAAACTTCTTCTCGATTTCGTTCCTAATAACACTTCTCGCGATTGCGAGTGGACGGAACAACATCCCGATTTTTACGTAAAAAATGAAGACAGCACGATCGCGTTTGGAGCGGCCTCTCCTTTCGAAATTTGGTCGGACACCGCCCAGCTCGATTATTCGAATCCAAAATTACGAAAAATGATGTTGGATGAATTAAAAAAAATTACTTCGGTTTGCGACGGAGTGCGGTGCGACATGAGTCACCTCGTTTTGAATTCGGTTTTTGACGAAAATTGGAAAAATGCTCAAACACAAGGAAAATGCGAAAATCAAAAAGAATTTTGGAGTGAGGCGCGCAAAAAAGCGGGGAATGATTTTTATCTGTTCGCGGAAGCGTATGGAAATTCCGAGTATCATTTGGTCGAGCTCGGTTTCGATGCGGCTTACGATAAAGAAAAAGGCTTTTACGACAGATTGATCGCGCATCTCGTGAACGGAAAGCGCGAAGAATTGACGAGCGATATCGAAGGTCATTTGCGGGGGTGCAACGAGGCAAAAGTAGTCACTCCGAATAGTGAAAAAATTTACGGCGATTTTTTGGTGAAATTTCTCGAAAATCACGATGAAAATCGCGCCGCGCAAGTTTTTGGCGAGGAGTTGGAAAATGCTTTAAAAATCATGCTGGATCAATTTGGAAATCCGCACGGGATTCTGCTTTTTCAGCACGGTCAGCTGGAAGGAAAGCGGATCAAAACTCCGCTCTTTTCGAAAAAATTTCCGCGGGAAAAAGTCGATCGCGAAATTTTAAAAACATACGAAAATTTGCTCGAAACAGAAAATTGGAGAAACCGGATTCCCAAAAAATTCCAAACTAAAAAATCGGAAGAAAAACTCGCATTTTGGCTGAGATAAATTTAATTCACCGGAAAAATATCGCTAATTCCAAACTTTTCGTTTGTTAGGAGTTATTGCGGAAGTACGCCTTAATTGTTAACAACTTTGGGGGGAATTTTGGGAACAAACACTAGAGATTTCAAAAACCCTCGCAGGTTCAATTTTGTAAATTGAACCCCTGTTTGTAAAATGCGCTCACCATGCCAACCCCCAGGGTGTCGTTCACGAACGGCTACTCACGAGGTTGATCCCGCGGACGCTGGGTTGAATCCAAAATCCGCTCACTGCCAACTTTCTTTTAAAAAATCCCGGCAATCCCGCTTTCCGCTCGGCGAAAGTCGGATTTCGCGTCAAAAAACCGTTTTTCGTTTGTCTACAGTTAATGCGTAAACGCGCCTTAAATGTAGCAAAATTCTGGAGTAAATTAATCCGAAATAATCCCCGCGTCCTGCTCTTCAAGGCTTGTTGGAATCTGATTTATTGATCCTTGAAGATTATTTAGCTGTTCTTCAATTTCATTGAAACGCTCTTTTTGTAATTCTTGATTCTTCGTATCCATCACCCTCACCATCTCATTATAAGAATTTGACTTCCATCTCCATGAATCAACCACCAAGCCGACAACAGTAACAATCATCGCAATAACTGCCACAACTAAAGTTCCACCAATAGCCCAAAGAAGTGTATAAATTCCTTTAAACCTGGCTCCAATCGCAGATTCCGCCTCTTGTTCAGCATCAAAAATTTCAGCGTAATTCTGCTTTTTATTATCCTGCTGCATTCTGGATATTATTAACTCCATAAATACCCTTTATCACCCAAACACCATCTCTCTCTTCAACTTCAAAATCATTGTTGGTAAATTGAGAAAGATTTATTCCCGCAAAAGAAACACCACTGTCAAAAGAAACACCACTTCCAAATTCCACACCTCCAATCCTCACTCTTCTAGTTGGTGTAATCTTTCCTCCTTCGATTATAAAAAGCTCATTGAAGTTTTTTTTCATATCTGAATCTTAATTAATTTTTCGAAAAAGTAAATTAATCCGAAATAATCCCCGCCACCGCGCTCGTCGCCACAATCCTCGGCGAGGCTAAATAGACTTCCGATTCTTTCGAACCCATCCGCCCGACGAAATTGCGATTCGTGGATGCAATCGCCCGCTCCCCCGCCGCCAGCACTCCCATGTGACCGCCGAGGCACGCGCCGCAAGTCGGGGTGGAGATCGTCGCTCCCGCGTCGGTAAAAATTTTGAAAAGACCCTCCGCATCCGCTTGTCGCCAAATTTCCGTCGTCGCCGGCACGACAATCATCCGCACGCCGTCCGCGATTTTCCGCCCTTTCAAAACCGCCGCCGCCTCCCGCAAATCTTGAATTCTTCCATTCGTGCAACTGCCGAGATAAGCCTGGTCGATTTTAATCGCATCCTTTTTCGCCGCGGAAATCGGTTTCACATTCGACGGCAGATGCGGAAACGCAACTTGCGGTTCCAAATCGGAAATATCGATTTCTACCGTTTTCTCGAATTTCGCATCGTCATCCGATTTCAAGATCTCGAAGTCAGTCAAGCCGCGCTCCTTCACATATTCGATCGTCTTCTCGTCCGGCGGAATGATGCCGCACGTCGCTCCCATCTCGACTGCCATGTTTGAGAAAACAACCCGATCTTCCACTTCGAGCGAATCAATCAACTCGCCGGAAAATTCGATGATCTGATTCGTCGCGCCGTCCACGCCGAGAGTTCGGACAACTTCGAGCATCGCGTCTTTCGCGAATACGCCGGGTTGCAATTTTCCTTTCAAAATAACCCGAATCGTCCGCGGCGCTTCGAGCCACACTTCGCCGGTGGCAATCGCCGCCGCGACATCCGTCGTGCCGACGCCGAAAGCCAGCGCGCCGACCACACCGTGCGTACACGTGTGGCTGTCTCCGGCAATCACGACCATCCCCGGACCGACATGCCCCTGCTCGAGAAAAATCGTGTGGCAAACGCCATGCCGCCCAATCGGATAATAATTTTTGATTCCGGCGGAACGAACCCACTCGTCCAATTTTTTCGCCAAACCTGCCGACTTTTCATCTTTCGCGGGAACGAAATGGTCGGGCGTAACGACAATTTTTTCAGGATCAAAAACTTTGGTAATTCCGCGTTTTTCCAACATTTCGAGCGCGGGCGGAGTCGTCACCTCGTGGCAAAGCAGCCGGTCAACGCGAATTTTGACAAACTCACCCTCGCGCGGTTTTCCCGAAACCAAATTTTTTGCGATGATTTTTTCGACTAAAGTTTGAGGCATTTCGAATATGAAAAACAAAGCTATTTTAGCATTTCAAAAAGTTTGGCGGAGGTCGAATTTTCATCCAACCCCCGCGAGTTTCGTGCCCTCAGCATCCGCTAATTTTTTGCCAATTTTCTCCGCGACCGCGGAAAAGGGTTGGCGTCCCTCATATTTTTTTGAAGACGACCAACTGGTCACCTTCAAAGCAAGCGAGCGAGCGAGGGAAATCCCGCTTTTCCCTAAAAATTCGAGCTCTTCGGGAGTAATCCCATCGAGCTCGGAGAGGGGAACCATCCCCTCTCTTAAATCAACTTTTTCCTTTTTTTTGAAAAACAAAAAAATCACTTCCTTTCTTTTTTGATTTGCTCTGCAAATTGCGAAGCAGTTTTTTGTGAAGAGTGCACGCGAATGCGAGTTTGGAAATTGTCAGATTTTCCGATTTCAGAAACCCGACAACCAAACCATCCCACAACCGCACGGCTCTCCACAAAAATGAAATTTCAAGGAACGAGTAGTCATTCTAGCAAACTTTTTATGAAACTTTCCAATATTTCCGTCAACTAACTTAATTTGACTTGTAGATAAGTTTTCGATAAAATGACATGATTTCTTTAAATAGTTTTCTCAAAAATGACTGAACTCCTCGCCCAGCTTTCACATCGAAAAAAAACATTCTTAATCGCGATTGGCGCGACAATTGTCGTCGTGATTATCAGTATTTTTTTGAGCGCGAACAATATCCGCAGCTCCGTAGTCGGCACGATTGATGCCTCGACTTATCAGGCGATTCATCTCGATACCGGCGAAACTTATTTCGGAAAAATAACGGAAGCCGAAGAAGATTTCATCACAATTACCGATGTTTACTACTTCCTTGATGGAAGTAAAAAGAAGCTCGTGAAACGCGGGAAGGAAGTCCACGCGCCAGATGATTCTCTCACAATCAACAACTCACATGTTTTGACTACTGAAAATTTGAGCGAAAACAGTCCAGTAGTGAAAGCAATTCTCAAATACCTCGAAAACAAAAATTAAATATTTCTTCCTGCATAGCGTAGCGGGGAGACCAAACACAAAAATAAACGGTAAAAACACCAAACAAAACAAAAAAACCACTGCGAACACTTCCAGTGGTTTTTTTGTAAATTCTAAAAAAATTTCGAAATAATTTTCCTGAGATTAAGACCTTTTAAGTCTCAAGTAAGTCTCAAGCTCCAGACAACAAATCCCAAACAAGTTCTAAATTTGATTCCGCGCCTGCAGGATTGGAATTGAAATTTGAAATTTACC
>JBDRIC010000123.1:0-5494 GCA_043816245.1 Patescibacteria group bacterium | reverse complement strand
AACATGAAAGTCAGCAGCTTTTAGTTTGCAGTTTGCAGAGAGAATTTTACTATAAAAATAAACTGCCAGCTGCCGACTTTTCAACCTAAAATCTTCAACCGCTCCTCAATCTTTTTAATCTTCTCCTCGACATCTTTCAATTTTGCGCGCTCCGCAGCCACCACATTTTTCGGCGCGCGCGCGGCGAAATCCTCATTTTCTAATTTTTTCGAAATGACCGCGAGATAATTTTGCGACTCTTTCAAATCCGCGCGCAATCTTTTTTTCTCCATTTTCGGGTCGAGTAATTTCGCGACCGGAAAATAAATCTCGATCTCCGCCTCGATTTTTGCGATGGCATTCTCCACTTTTTTTCCACTTTTTTTCACGACGAGAGAATTCAAACGCGCGAGTTTTTTAATTTCTTTCGCCTGTTTTTTTACGAATTTTTCAAATTTGCCGACGTGCGCGATTGCAACGATTTTCCGCGCCGCCGGAATACACATCTCGCTGCGAACAGAACGGATCGCGGAAATAATCGCGAGCACCACTTTCATTTCTGCTTCAACCTTTGAATTAATTCGAATTTTTATTGGTTTCGGATATTTTTCAACTGCAAGTAGTTTCAGTTTGGTTTTTGAAGATTTTTTGGATCCCCGCTTACGCGAGGACAAGTTCTCCCACAACTTTTCTGAAACAAAGGGAATGAAGGGGTGGACTAATTTTAAAATTTGCGCGAGGGTGTGCGCGAGAATTTTTTTGTTCGGCTTCTCTTTTGTTAATTCTAAATACCAATCGCAAAAATCGTGCCACACGAAATCTTGAATCTTGCCGGCAGCCTCCGCAAACGCGTATTTTTCAAACGCGCGATTTACTTCATCGATTAATCGGTTCAACTTTGAAAGAACCCAACGATCGGGCAAACTTAGCGGAGTTGGATTTTTCGGAATTTCGAATTTCTCGCCGAGCACGCCGAAAACGTAGCGCGAGGCATTCCAAATTTTGTTGACGAAATTCCGCTGCCCGACCACTCTCGTCTCGCTGAATTTCAAATCCGTGCCGGGGGTCGAACCGACGACGAGCGAGAGACGAAGCGCATCCGTCCCGTATTTTTCAATCATCGCGAGCGGATCAATGCCGTTGCCGAGCGACTTTGTCATTTTGCGTCCCAATTCGTCGCGAACGAGACCGTGAAGGTAAACAGTTTTGAATGGAGATTTTCCGGTGAATTCCGCGCCGAGCATCACCATCCGCGCCACCCAAAAAAAGAGAATGTCGTAGCCGGTTTCGAGAACGGAGTTCGGATAAAAAGCTCGAAAATCGCGCGTGCTACCCGGCCAACCGAGCGTGGCGAACGGCCACAGCCCGCTGCTGAACCATGTGTCGAGTACATCCTGATCGCGAACCAAATTTAGATTTCCGCAACTCGGACATTTCTTCGGCGGCTTTTCGGAAACAATCATCCGCTGACAACCCTCCTTTTTTTTAATTTTTTTATCAGCAAATTCGGGAACCTTTTTGCAGTACCAAACTGGCAGCTGATGCCCCCACCACAGCTGGCGGGAAATGCACCAATCGCGGATTTCATCCAGCCAGCGAGTAAATTCTTTTTCAAAACGGGCAGGCACGAATTCAATTTTTTTATTTTTAACAATATTCAAAGCCTTCGCCGCAAGCGGCTGCATCTTCACAAACCACTGCATCGATTCAAGCGGCTCAATCACAGAATCACAGCGGCTGCAGTGACCGACTGAATGCGCGTGTTTTTCGATACGCTCTAAATTTCCGATGTCATCGAGATATTTAATTATCGCTTTTCGCGCTTCATTGAGCGGCATTCCCGCGAATTTGTTTCCCGCGTGCTTCGTCATCTTTCCGTGCGGACCGATCACGACGATACTTTCTAATTTATGATCTTTCCCAATTTCCGCGTCGAGTGGATCGTGCGCGGGGGTAATTTTGACTGCGCCGGTGCCGAATTTCGGATCGACACGCGCGTCGGCGATCACGCAAATCTCGCGATTCACGATCGGGAGAATTAAAGTTTTTCCGATGAAATCGCGGTAGCGCGAATCGTCGGGATGGACGGCGACAGCGGTGTCGCCAAGCATTGTTTCCGGACGCGTCGTCGCGACGCAAATTGAACGATCGGTGGCTAAAACAAAGTAGCGAATGAAGTAAAGATTCCCCTCCTCCTCACGGTGTTCGACCTCGATGTCGGAAAGAACGGTGCGGCAGCGGGGACACCAATTAACAAGTTTTTTGTCGCGATAAATTAATTTTTTGCGAAAAAGCTTCACGAAGGCATGCGCCACCGCACGCGAGCGATCCTCATCAAGCGTGAAAGCCTCACGGCTCCAATCACAGCTCGCACCCATTTTGCGAATTTGTTCGACAATACGAGAATGGTATTTATCTTTCCACTCCCACACTTTTTCGAGAAATTTTTCCCGTCCCAAGTTTTCACGAGAAATTCCTTTTTCGAGCAGTCTTTTTTCGACCACATTTTGTGTGGCAATCCCCGCATGGTCTGTGCCCGGCAGCCAGAGCACATCCCGCCCCTGCATTCGCTCGAAGCGCGCGAGAATGTCTTCAATCGTAAGTGTGATCGCGTGACCAAGATGGAGCGCGCCAGTCACATTCGCCGGAGGCATCATCATCGTGAAAACTTTTTTCTTCGCTTTTCCTGTGGCTTTTCCAATTTCAGCCTTTTCCCATTTTGCGGAGATTTTATTTTCTATTTCTTCCGGAATGTAAGCTTTCGCAATTTCTTTCATCTGCGGAATGATACCGAAGAATCAGATTTTAGAGAAATTCAGGTGAACAAAAAATTTGCATCGTGGCTTTCGGAAGGTAAAAAAGAAGCGTTATTTGCGAGTTTACAAAAAATCTATTTTGTGTAAAAGTAGCAAACTTTAATCTCCCTAAATGCAAATCGAAAAGAATTATCCATATATTCTCGATCGCGAAAGTGGCGATTCGATTCTTCCTGCGCTCAACCCTAAAAAGGGAGCAAAAGAGTTGAGAGATGAAAACAAAGTTTGGCGTGAAAAGATTGCAACAACTTGTGAGATTACTCCACAAAATTTATTTGAAGCTGCAAAGAAAATCTTGCTGGAAGAATTTAAAATTACAAAAGTTATTCCTAAATCGCAATTCGAGGAAGATTTTGTTTGGAAGTTCCCTCAATTTCAAAAATTTCAAATCGCTTTGGGCGCCAAATTTGGAATTGTAATCAATATCCATGGAGTGAAAACTCTCGAGGAACTTGTTGGAAGAATCATCCAGCAACCACGCTTTTAGCTGCTAAACTCTCTCCCGTTGCCACCGAAAGTTTCTGTCGGAATCGTTTTATTTGAAACCGAGTTTTTGGAGGAATCTCTCCCTTCGCTTTTCGCGCAAAATTATGAAAATGTTGAATTTCTTTTTCGCGACAATTCGGGAGGCGCGGCGAGCAGATTTTTGGAGGAACGGTTGCCGGAAATTTTTCAGAAAGCGAAAATTTCACGTGGAAAAAATCTCTTCCACTCCGGCGGGATGAATGAATTAATTCGCAATTCGCGAGGCGAATATTTCGTCACCGCGAGCGGAGACATGCTGTACCCTCCCGATTCGATTTCGCGAGCGGTGGCGATTCTCGGAAAACCGGAGAATCAGAAATTCGGCAGCCTTGGAGTGAAACTCAAAAAATGGGATTTCGCGAGCGGTGAAAAAACCGACGTGATTGATTCGTGCGGAATCGTAATTTCAAAATCGCACCGTTTTTCCGAGATCGGCGGCGGCGAAAAAGATGGCGCGAAATTTTCGAAGTCGCGCGAAATTTTCGGAGCGAGTTGCGCGCTTGCGATTTTTCGGCGGACAGCGCTCGACGAGATCGCAGTGAACGGGGAATTTTTTGACGCGAAATTGCATTTCAAAAACGATGCCGACCTCGCCTACCGGTTGCAGCTGCTCGGCTGGAAATCGCTTTTCACGCCGGAAATCACAGCGTGGCACGCGCGCGGTCTCGGCAGCGGGAAGCCGCGCAGCGCGCGTTCGGATTTCGAAAAAGAGAATTCTGTTTTTGGACAATTCGTGGTGATCGAGAAAAATTTTTCAGAGAAATTTTCGTGGCGCGTGAAATTCCTCACGAAACTGCGATTGCTGGCAATTCGGATTTTCGGAATATTTTTCGAAAAATCCGCGCAAAACGGATTTCGCAAATTTGAGAGAATTCGAGGAAAATTGGAAAAATCCCCGCGAAAAGTTTCCGTGAAAGAAATTGAAAAATTGATGCAAATTCGCTAATTCTTCGCCCTACCAACTACCAACTGCCAACTGCCAACTATTAACTACCAACTGCTTGAAGGTTTCAATCGTAATTCTCGACTTCGAAAAATCCACGCGAGTGGTGAAAAATGTGGAATCAATTTTTCGGCAAAAAACGAATCTCGATTTCGAAATCGTGATCGCGGTAAATCGCGCGACCGCGCAAAAAAAGCGCGAACTCGAACCGCTGCGGAAAATTAACCCCCGAGATATCTCGGAGAATCCGCGCGTTAAATTAATTTTCAACAAAGAAAATCTCGGCTACCCACGAGGCGTAAACGAGGCGGTGAAAAATTCTAGCGGCGAAATTCTTTTCATCGTGAATCCCGACATCATGTGGCGAGATGAAAACGCGCTCGCGAAGCTCGTGAACTTTTTAGAGAGAAATCCGAAAATCGGCGTGCTCGCTCCGCAGCAGCGAAATGATTCGGACGGAAAAACGGCTCAGACAATTCGCGCGTTTCCGAAACTCGCGCTGCAAATCGCGCGGCGGACGTGGCTGCGGCGGCTGCCGGGAATTCGAAAGCGCGTGGAATTCGATGAAATGCGGCATCTTGATTTTTCGAAAATTCAAAAAGTAGACTGGCTGCAATCGAGTTTTTGGGTGGTGCGGAGAGATTTGTGGGAAAAGTTGAACGGTCTCGATGAAAGATTTTTCCTTTTTATGAGCGATCCTGATTTTTGCTGGCGAGTGTGGGATAGTGGGAAGGAGGTGATTTATTTCCCGGAAGTAGTGGTCGCTGCCGACGGAATTCGCTGCTCGGCAGGTGGTTTTCTCACCTTTTTTAAAAAGTGGACACTCCGACAGCATCTCCGCGACGCGTGGAAATATTTTCGAAAATACCGCGGAAAGAAAAATCCGCGGACAAAAACAGAGTCGCGAGAAACTCGCGAGTAGTCGCGAAAAATCCGCGACTCGCGGCGGAGAGATTCGGCAATTTTTTGTGAATTAATACCAACTACTAATCAAAACACTACTTAGCAATGGCGTCCAAAATCCACTGCCAACCAGCGATACTTCGAACTATGTCCGGAGATGATTCCATTGACAGTAAAGCAATTATCATTTGTTGTTCTACTGCATCCATATCTCGAAAAACACAGTTGGCAAAAAACTTCTCTCTCAGTTCATCCCAAAGATTTTCTACAGGATTGAGCTGGGGACTGTAGGGAGGTAATTTAAGGATTTCGATATTGTCCGGAATTC
>JBDRIC010000122.1:0-16322 GCA_043816245.1 Patescibacteria group bacterium | reverse complement strand
TTTATTTTTCGGGAGATTTGGATCAAGGCAAAAGTGAGGTTTTGAATTTGCAGCCCGCCGATTTTGAGTTTTTCGAAGATTCTGTGGAATTATGGTACGACGAAAGTCCGAGTTTTTTCGTGTCGATCGAGTTTTTTGAAGGGGTGAAGGAGTGGCTGGAAAAGGTAGGTGATGTTGCGAAAACAGCTTATTATAAGTCTTTTGCGTATTTTGTTGAAAGTTATTTTTTCGTTAATGGTTGGACATATTCGCGAAAATTTTTGCAACACTCTTGCCAAAGTAGTCCGAAAAACTTAATTTTTCAACCCACCGATCCGATTGTGAAAAAAATCAAAGCTGATTCGACTTACGAAAAAATTGTCGAAAAGTTAAAAGAAAAAATCTCGTCCGGAATTTTGAGCGGCGAACTTTGGCCAAATGAATTTGAAAATGGAATTAATTTCGACTCGCTGGATTTGGTGACGGCAATTCATGGAATTCACAAAATCGAATTCGCCGCGACGGAAAAATCGGCGGGTGAATTCGAGATTGACTTCATGATTTTTGATATTTATGATTTTGATAAGATGAAATATAAATTCGAAAGTCAGGCAACAGGGCGTGATGTGCTTAAAAGGGTGTTATCTGTTTTTGCCAACAATAAAATTGATGCTGGCGAATTGGCAGGCGTTGTTAAAAATTTTGAGATTGAAATTAATTGTGTCCAAAAAATTACTCTCTCGCCACAGTGAAAAAGAAAATTTATATCGCGACCCTATTTATTGTTATAGTATTATTTTATTTTGTTTTATATGACGGTTATCACAATGCGAACTTGCAGGATTTTGATACCAAGTCGGCACTTATAGGATTAGCAGCTTTTCCGATTATAGGGATCTTCGCTGCGCCATTTTTTATTTTTTGGGCAATCTTCTTGTTTAAAAAATATCCGAACAACACGAAAAGTAATTTTTGGCATTATTGTCTGATTTATCCAGGATTCACAATTTTTTTGGTGTTTTTCTTGTCCACTATCTTCACTTTCGTTGAGGATATAGTTCATTCCTCACCCAAATAAAATTTTTATTTTAACCCCCTTCTAAAATGTCTAAACAAATCCTCTTCTCCGAAGAAGCTCGGAAAAAACTTTTCGCTGGTGTGACGAAACTCGCCGACACGGTGCGCATCACGATGGGACCGAAAGGTCGCAACGTCATTCTGGAAAAAAGTTACGGCAGCCCGACCATCACGAACGATGGCGTGACGATCGCGAAAGACATCGAACTCGAAGACAAATTCGAAAACATGGGCGCGGAAATGGTGAAAGAAGTCGCGTCGAAAACAAACGACGCGGCAGGAGATGGCACCACCACGGCGACAATTCTCGCGCACGCGATAATCGCCGAGGGGCTGAAATATCTCACCGCTGGCGCGAATGCGATGAATCTGAAAGCGGGAATTTCGAAAGCAACGGCAGCAGTGGTTGCCGAATTGGAGAAGCTCGCGGAGCCGGTAAAGACGAAAGAACAGCGGCGGCAAGTTGCGACTATTTCCGCGCAGAATGAGGAGGTCGGACAAGTCATCGCCGACGTGCTGGAAAAAGTCGGTGAAAATGGAGTGATCACCGTCGAGGAAGGGCAGACGATGGGATTGGAAGTCGAGGTGGTGGAAGGGATGCAATTCGACAACGGCTACATCTCGCCGTACTTCATCACGAACACGCAGAATCTGAAGGCAGAATTCGCGGATGCAGAGATTTTAATCACTGATAAAAAAATCAGCTCGATTCAAGAAATCCTACCACTACTGGAAAAGCTCACACAGGCGGGAAAAAAGGAACTCGTGATCATCGCGGAGGATGTGGATGGCGAGGCGCTGGCGACTCTCGTGGTAAATAAATTGAGAGGTGGATTTTCCGCGCTAGCGGTGAAAGCCCCTGGCTTCGGCGATCGGCGCAAAGCGATGCTTGCAGATGTTGCCGCTTTGACTGGTGGTAAGGTCATTTCGGAGGAAGTCGGTTTGAAGCTCGAGAATGCGGATCTGAACGATTTGGGCAGAGCCGGAAAAGTGATTGCCGACAAAGAAAACACAATCATCGTCGACGGGAAAGGTGATAAAGCAGAAATCGAAGCGCGCGTGAACACGATTAAAAATGAGCTCGAAACGACGACTTCGGATTTCGACAAAGAAAAATTGACCGAACGACTCGCGAAACTGACCGGCGGCGTCGGCGTGATCAAAGTCGGCGCGGCGACGGAGGTCGAACAGAAAGAACGGCAGCACCGCGTCGAGGATGCAGTGGAAGCGACGAAAGCCGCGATCGAAGAAGGCATCGTGGCGGGAGGCGGCGTAGCGTTGATTCGCGCGCGGAAAGTTTTGGATGGACTGCTCGAAAAAACGGAGGATGCGGACGAAAAGACTGGGATCAAAATAATTGCGAAGGCGCTCGAAATTCCCGTTCGGCAAATCGCGGAAAATGCGGGCACGGATGGAGGTGCGATTCTCGCGAAAATCGTCGAGGCAAAAAATCCGAACGAGGGTTTCAATGCGGCGAGCGGCAAATTCGTCGATCTTGTGAAAGCCGGCATCATTGATCCGAAAAAAGTAACCCGCTCGGCGCTCGAGAATGCGAGTTCAATCGCGGGAATTTTCTTGACGACGGAAGCGGCAGTCGCCGACAAACCGAAGAAAGAAGAGTCAGCAATGCCGGGCGGCGGGATGGGAGGAATGGGGATGGGAATGTAGTTTCTGAATTAACCCCCGAGTTAACTCGGGGAAACATAAAAAGGCCTCGTCGTAACGGCGGGGCTTTTTGATGTTGAAATAGATTCAAGCTCAATCTTCGCACGACTCTTCGCTAAATTTTTATTTCGTCACCTCAACAATCACCGTGCTTTCATAAACCATCTCCGTCACATTTTTCACTATCAGCAGTGAAAGAATAATCACTGCCAGCCCTGCGAGAATCCAGAGAATGTGTTTCTTCGCCGCCTGCAGTTGCTCTTGATTTCCCATCGCGACAACCAATCTCACACTCGCGACCACCAACATCAAAACTGCGGCAAGCGCGGCAAAGTTGAGCAATCCGCCAAGAATCTTGAGAATAAAAGTTTGGATATTGGCAGTGGAATAATCTGTTGAAGCATCCGAGCAATTCGCCACTCCCGTCGGACAAGTGATTTCGAAACCAGCCTGCTCCGCCGCATCGAGAATACCCACGCCATCTCCCGCATTCACGGCAACCGAAATAAGCGCAAGTGCGGCAATTCCGAGAATAATTTTTCTCAACATTTTATTTTAATTTCTCGCCATTTTAGCAGAAAAAACGGAGAAAATCAAAGCGATCGGCTTGATTTTGAGTGTTTGCTAATGACAACGGATCACCAGATAATCAGTTGGAGAAAATGTAGTAGCTCTAATTTTCAAGACTCAAGTTTCAAATTTTCAAACCTGCTGGCAAGCAGGTAAATATCAATATCCAAATTCCAAACTTTTCTTGACCGAAATCCAACCCCTCGGGTTGAATTCATCGCGCGATATTTTGAAATTCTGTCTACCTGCCTGCCGCAGGCACGACCGACCCCCCCGGGTTGAAATCACGGGTTGAAATCACAACCCGCCCCCGCCAAATCTCCGTCTCTATTTTCTTCCTGCAATTTAAAAACTCCTGCTTCGCCATCCCTCTTTTCCGAAAGAGGGAAATAATCATTGAGGAAATCAAAAAGTTAACCCTCCACTTATCTAGTTAGCCAGCTGCAAACTGCAAACTGTTTTGCTACACTTCCGAAGCTGATGCACTCGTATTCCTCACGAAATTACCGCGCTCCCGACCGCTGCCATACCATTTTTTACGCGGCTATTTTTTTCTTCGTGATTATTGCGGGGAAACTTTTTTGGCTGCAAATTCTCCATTCCACTGATTACAAAAATCTAGCGGAGGAGCAAAATTCTCGCGGGGTGGTGCTGCCGGCGAAGCGGGGAAATATTTACGCGAAAGATTACCGGACGAATGAGCTTTTTCCGCTCGCGCAAAATTCTACGACGTACACGATTTTTGTCGATCCGCTTTTGATTGACGAGGGCACCGAAGCGGCGGTGGTGGAGATGTTGTTGCCGCTGCTGTGGAGGGAGTTGGCAGATTCCAGTTTACAGTTGGCAGAAGGTGAGGTTGGTGAGGGAGGCGAGAATTCGGAAGAGGACGAGCTTGGAAAAGATGAAGGAATTAAAACGAATCCGAAAGATGAATTTAAGAATAAATTGATCACGCAGCTCGCGACCAAAAATGTGGTGCGGCGAGAGATTCACGAGGTTTCGGAAGAGGAACTGAAACTTGTCGCCGACGCGCATCTGCCGGGAGTGGCTGCGGAGGGCGGGATTCTCACGATCAATCCGACTTTGATCGACGATCCCGAAGATATCGCCACGAAACTTGCCACGATCCTCGACAGTGATTACAGCGAAATTTATCCGCTGCTGCTTCGCAAAAAAGTTCGCTACATTCGGCTGGCGGCGCGGGTGACTCCGGCGATTCACGCTGAGATTCTCGCACTCGGTATTCGCGGAGTCGGCGCGATTCCTGAATATCGGCGGGTGTATCCGGAAGCGGAACTGGCGGCGCAAGTCATCGGTTTTCTCGATCACGATGAAAATGGAGTTTACGGAATCGAGGGAGGTTTGAATAAAAAACTTGCCGGCAAAAACGGTTTACGAAAGACGCAAGTCGATCCCTTCAATCGGCAGATTACAGCGGGAGATGTTTTGATCGAAAATGCGGAGGACGGTGATTCGCTCGTGCTCACGATTGACCGCGCGATTCAAGAAATCGTCGAGCGCGAACTCGCGCGAGTCGTGGATTATCAACGCGCGGATTCCGGTCAAGCTATCGTGATGGATCCGCACACCGGCGCTATTCTCGCGCTTGCGCATTTTCCGGTCTTCGATCCGAATGCGTACGGCGATGTCTACGCGATCGAGGAATTGATTCGAAAAGAGAGAATCAAAAAGTGGGTGGACGCGGAAGGAAATGTCCGCGAGGAAGTCGAAGAGTGGTGGGAAACTTCTGCGGGCGAAAAAACTTACGTCGAGTGGGGGGTCGAATATGTGATTCGCGCGGGCTACCGTTTCCCGGTTTTCACCGAACACAAAGAAGGGAAGGAATTCCGTAAATCAATTTATGCGAATCGGCTCGGTGAGGGGGTCTTCACGCTGAAAGCTGCCACCGATCCGTACGAGCCGGGTTCAGTTTTCAAACCGATCGTGATGGCGGCCGCGCTCGATTCCGGCGAGGTGACTCCGCTCACCCGCTCGTCGCACAATGGACCGGTAGCATTAGACGAGGTGAATTATCAAACAGGCAGACCGATCGTGATCAAAAACGCAGAAGGCAAATATTATGGGCAAGAAACGATGACAGAGGTGCTGGAGCATTCTTCGAACGTCGGAATGACTTTTGTCGCGCAGACGCTCGGTCGCGCGACTTTTTATGATTATCTCCAGAAGTTCGGATTCGGCGAACGTTCGGAAGTGGAGTTCGAGGGAGAGGATTCCGGTATGATTGAAAATTACACGAAGTGGAGTGAATCGGAGCTTGTCACAAAATCTTTCGGGCAAGGATTAACGGTCAATTTATTTCAAATGGCGGCGGCGTACTCCGCGCTCGCGAACGGTGGTTTGCTGATGAAACCTTATGTCGTGGATGAGGAAATTCTGCCAGACGGTCGGCGGATCAAAACCGAGCCGGAGACGATTCGGCGGGTGATTGATCCTGAAACTTCGCGCGCGATTACGCAGATGCTAGTGAGTTCAGTCAAAATCGGTTTCGCAAAACCGGGGGGAGTTGACGGTTATTTCGTCGCGGGCAAAACGGGGACTTCGCAAACTTATCTTCACGGAAAAGCTTTGAGTGAACTTGGCACCACGATTGCGGCTTTCGGCGGGTATGCGCCGGCGACTGACCCGAAGTTTGTTTTGCTCGTAAAAGTTGACCGCCCGCGTGTTTCGGAATGGGGGGCTAGCGTGGTGGCTCCCATTTTCCAAAAAATTACGGAAGAATTACTCACGAATTATTTTGCGATTCCGCCGGCGACTGGTTTGTAGTTTGCAGTTCTTGGTTTCAACCCCAGGGGTCGGTATACCACTAACCACTTCATCGAACCTCTTCAGCCCAGCTGGAAGGTGGAGGGTGGAGATTGGAAAGTGGAAGCTTACTAACCCCGCCTGCTGAAATTCAAATCTTAAATCTCCCCAAACCCCTCTTCGACAGGGGCTTCCTTTTGCTTCACTTCGTTCCACTCCGTTCGCAAAAAAGATAATGCTTTCCCTCTTTCTTGCCCTCCGTAGCCGAGAGACGAAGGATGGGTCAAGAGGGATGGTGAAGCAGTCGTACAGAAATCTGAATGGAGCTTTAGAGACGGAGATTTGAGCGGGACGATGTTTAGAGGTGGTGGTTAATTAGCGGCAGGCGGAAAATCAAAGTCCATCATTTAATCAGCGTAATCAGTTCAAGACAAAAACGACTTCATCTCTCGCTTACTAAAAAATAACCCCTCTGCCCTTCGGACACATGCCTACCGGCAGGCAGGTCTCCCCTTTAGTGCAGCAGGGGAGCAACGGTCGAAGCCCCCTGTCAAGGGGGCAGCGAAAGTGAAGTTTAAAATTGAAGGAGGGTAACAGAGCAGGGGTTACTTTCAGTAAGTAGGAGTTTAAAAATATGAAAATTTGGGGACTTGAAAATTCTGGAGGAGCAATATCAGAGGTTGAGTGTCCCAGCAATCAATAGCCAAAAGCCATCTTCACCGTTCGCTTTTTTTGAATTGCACCGTTTTCCAAAAAATAAAAAGGAAGGCGAGCAATAGTCCGATCATCAGCCATAGCAACGCCTGTTCAAGCCACGGAGAATTTTCGACAACGACAATTGATTCCTTCACACGGCTCTCGCCCGCATCGTCGGTAACTTTTAATTTCACCACGAACTCCCCAATTTTTCTGAAAACATGAACTGTTTTCGCAGTCTCGGAAATTGCCGAACCGTCCCCGAAATCCCACACAAAAGCCACTACTTTCCCGTCTGCATCGGAAGATTTCGAAGCGTCGAAAGAAACCTCCTCGTTCACGATTACAATTCTGTCGCCTTCGAAAATAGGAACCGGACCCTGATTTTCGTCATTCGGATCGGCGTTGTCTCCGAGACCGTCGCGATCGGAATCTTTCGATTCGGCGGGGTCACAGCGGAAAGCATCTTCAGAATCCGACACGCCGTCGTTGTCATCATCGGAATCTTCGTTGTCGCCCACTCCATCGCTGTCGCAGTCTTCCGTCTCGTTCGGATTGCACGGCAGCGCGTCCTCCGAATCAGGAACTCCGTCATTGTCATCGTCGAGATCGGCATTGTCGCCTATTCCGTCGCCGTCGCAATCACCCCATTCCGCCGGATCGTCGGGAAATTTGTCAGAATTGTCGCCCGTACCGTCGCCGTCATGATCGAAACATTCGGAGGAATCGAGCGGGAATTTGTCGAGCAAGTCGTTGCAAAGTTCCACCCCGTCGCCGTCGGTGTCGGGATTGAGCGGGTCAGTACCAAGCGAAATTTCGGCAGTGTCGGGCAGCCCGTCATTGTCGTCATCCTCGTCGGCATTATCGCCGATCCCATCGCCGTCTGTATCCGCCTGCTCGTTCGGATCAAGCGGAAAAACATCCACCGCGTCCCCCGCCCCGTCGTTGTCGGTGTCGCTCTTCTTCGGATTCGTGCCAATATTCTCCTCTTCGGAATCTTTCAGACCATCATTGTCATCGTCAATGTCGAGAAGATCACCCACTCCGTCGCCGTCGGAATCCGCATCGATAAAGAAATCTTTTTCGGCAAAATTGTTGGCAGGATTATCTCCTTCTGTTTCGAAAGGATAGATTTGCGCGGAAATTTTGTGGTTACCGACTACCGCATTCCAATTTACAAAAACTTCGTCGGGCACACCGCCCGATTTCACACTCACTGGCTGGTCAGTGGCGATTTGCGCTCCGTCGACGAAAAACTTCACTGTTCCAATAAAATCTTCGCTTCCATTGCTGCGAACTGTGGCGTAAACCTTCACCATCTGCCCGTGAACCACTCCGCTCGCGGGATGCATCGTCAATTCATCGCTGGAAATCGAAAGATCGTTTTCGAAAGCTGCGAGAGCAGCGGGGACAAAAATGAAAGCAAGCAAGAATGCGAGAATTTTGCGGAAGCGAAAAAGTTTCATTTTAATTTTTTAGTCTTTTAAATTTTAACAGATTTACAATTTTCTCTCCGCATCGCAAATGTTGCCGAATTCATCAATCCATTGCACGACCGTAATTTTTTGATCGCGGAGAATATTTCCGTGCCGATCAGCCACCCCGTCGAATCGCAATTCGTACCACTCGCGACATTCCGGCGTGACCCCTGAAATATCGAGTTGAATATTTTGCGGCGGAATAAAACGGATGCGCTGAATTTCGACTGAATCGAATCGGTGGTTACGGTAATTCATGTCAGCAAACGAAAACTTCGCGGCGGCAACCGAATCCGGATCGAGCGGCTCGTTGAAACGGAGATCAATCGTCCGCAAATTCGTCCCGACAAATTCCTGCCACGCCAGCCGCGGCGGAACAGTGTCGGGTAAAATTTTTAATTCCAGCTCAACATCCTTTTCAAGCAAAGTTTGATACACTGCCAAATTCTCTTTTATTTCCAAACTTTCTGAATGCTGAATGCTGAATGCTGAATGCTGAAACAAATATCCACTTGGAAGTTTCACCGAAACCCGAACAAAGTCAGCAGTGCTTCCCGGCTGTTTTTGAATTTTGAGGCGATAAATTCCGTCCGCGAGAACCGACGGAGGCAACTCGTATTCGAGCGCAATCTCGCGCGTTTCATCCGGATTCATTTTGATAATTTTGCCGAAAACTTGCCGCGAATCATCATCGAAATTCCGGTCAACTTGCCCGGAAATCTTTTGTGAACCGAGCGGCGTGAAGATCCGCCAAAAACTTTTGTAAAATCCCGAAATCGGCTCCGCCGCGTCCCCGCGGTGCGCGAGTTGAATTTTGAGATTTGCAACGGGTACCAATTCGCCGTCGGAATTTTCGGAAAACTCAACATCGTAAAAAATATCACGCGTCAAATATCGCGACGATTTCATCCCACCGTAATTTCCTTCGTTCACCGCGAGCAAATCTTGCGACGGAATCGACAGTCCGCCATCCCAATTTTTTGTTTTTACGACTTCTTGAATTTTGGAATCGCGGAAATAAAAAAGGATGTGCTTCGAATCCAAACTCTCGAGAATGCTTTGCGAAGCTTTTTTCGGTGAGAGAATTGATTTTTTGATCAAACTTTTCGCGATATCCGCAAGGAAATTTTTGCGGTTTTGAATTTCGTCGGGATTGTGAAGATCGATATCTTGAACTTCGTTTTCGATCCGCGAGAACAAACCCGCTTCGCCCGTGATTTCGGGAGCGAGCGTTTTTGCAAGATTTTCGAACGCGGTGAAGTCAATCGCGATTACGCCGTCAAATTCAGATTCGGGGAAACCGAGCCGAAACAGCCGAATCAATTCTTCCGCCGCGGTGGGAAAATCCGCATCAAAATTGCCGTCACGGAAACCGTGTCCGGGATAAAAATCCCCCGCGAGCAGCTCGGCAATCGTCGAATCCGGCGGTGTGGAATTTTTTTGGATTAATTTTTCATCGTAAACATTCCCGAATTCGAAAAAAGGAATCCCCCCGCGAAAACGAAGGATCGCGTACGCGGTAATGAAGCCGCCCGTCGGTCGTCGTTCCGCATCATTTTGAAAAATGAGAAGATAATCCTGCCCGCCCGGAAATCCAGTGGAGCGCAGTAAACCGAGCTCATTTAATTCTCCGAGCGAAAGTTTCACAAGGATGAATAGCAGCAAAAAAATCCCCGCGAGCGAAGCAACTACCCACTTCCACACCTTTCTTTTTTTTTGAAACTTCGAGAAAATCTTTTCGAAAAACATCTCCGTAAAATTTTAACACGCGATAAAATTTTTGAATTTTTACAATTTTTAAATAAATCTTAATTTTTAAAAATTTTGATTTGAAGATTATTTACAAAATTAAAAATTACAAAATTAAAAATTTCTAATTTCATTCCCATTCCAACCCCTCAAAAAATGAAAACCATAAACACCCCTCTCGCTCCTGCCGCAATCGGTCCGTACTCGCAAGCCATCGCCACCGGAAATCTGATTTTTTGCAGCGGGCAGATCGCGCTCACCCCGGCGGGAGAATTTTTGGAAGGAACGGTCGCGGAACAAACGAAACAAGTTTTGGAAAATCTGCAGAATGTCCTGAAAGCGGCGAATTCCGATCTTTCGAAAGTCGTGAAAACGACAATTTATTTGAAATCGATGGAAGATTTCGCAGCGGTGAACGAGGTGTACGCAGAATTTTTCGGCGAGTGGAAACCCGCGCGGGCGACGATCGAAGTTTCGAATTTGCCGAAAAACGCAAAAGTGGAAATCGAGGCAATTGCAGTTATTTGAATTTTTATCCAATTTCAAGTTCCGCCGCTCTTTTTATTAATTCGTGAAATTCGTCCACCACCGAATCGTATTTTTCTTGCGTTTCTTTTTTTGCTTTTTCCGCCCCCGTCAATTCTTCCCGAGCCGCTTCTTCTTTCCCCGAATCTGTCCGCGCGTGTTTTCCCAACAGTGCAACTGCAAAAACAACTTTCCCTCTTGCTGCTTCATTTTCGTCGGCAATTTCCAGCAATTTTTTTCCAGCTTCGATTAATTCCGGTTCAGTCAATCTGTATTCCCTAAGCAGCAAACATTTTCTTTCGTTCACGAGAATTTCCGACAAACGCATTTCCTGAAACTCCGACAAACCTCCAATTCCCAAAAGTTTGTGAATTTGCTTGCGCAATTTCTTTATTGTCGACAAAAATTCTGCAAATTTTTCTCTTGTCGGCAAAATATTTTCAATCATTTTCAAAAAAATTAGCCGCGATTTTTGCGAATAAAAATCCTTTTGTCAAGTTTTTGAAAATCCCGCATCTCCGCCAAACAATTGGGAAACCGTAACAGTTTTAATCTTCAAGACCCAAATTTCAAACTGTCGAATTATTTGCGCCAAAGGATAGAGATGGTGACGATTGGAGTAGGCGAAGTGGCAGGCGGAGAATCAGAGCAATCATAAAAATCAGCGGTTCAGACAAATTGAAAATTGAAATTTATTTATGAAAATTTGAAAATTCGAGACTTGAAAATTCTTCCACCCGACCCTCTCCCCTTGGCAGGAGAGAACGAATTCCGAAGCCCCCTGCCAAGGGGGCAGCGAAGCAGAAGCCTGAAAAACAAGTAGAATTAGCAGAGCTAGGGGTCGGGGTAGTAGCAAGCAAAGCTAAGAGCCAGGGGTCGGGTATTAGCAAGCGGAACTAGTGGTCTTTGGGTGGGAACGATTGAGAAGATAAATTATTTTTCCAAAACGACAATCTCCCGACCGACCGTTTGATTCTCCCGCGAATAAATTAATTTTTCCGTGTTTTTCATTTCCCAGCCCATTTCTTTGAGAGTCGGCAGAATTTCACGGGAAGCAAAATATTTGGGAATCCCCGCCTCGAGATAAATCGGAAAACAAATCACGACCCGCCGGCAAGTCAGCCAGGCGAAAAATTTTTGGTAAAGCTGCTGTAATTCGGCAAAGATTTTCGCGCGAATTTTTTCTTCGGGAACAGTGCGACGCGGCGGTCCGAGGTAACCCTCGGAAACGACGACATCGTATTTTTTCCACTCCGATTCGTTCAATTTTTCTTTCGCGTCGTGAACGAAAACCTCGCCTGGCAAATTCAGCGCCGCCAAATTCTTTTGGGAAAATTCGACCATCCGCGGATCGAGATCGCTGCCGACCACTCGGCAACCGAGCAGCGCCGCCTCGACGAGAATTCCGCCGACACCACAAAACGGATCGTAAACAGTTGGTAGTTTGTAGTTGGTAGTTTGTAATTTTGGATTTTGAAAATTTAAATTTTCCTTTTGAATCATTGAATCATTCACTAAATTTTCTTCATTATTCATTTTTAATTTTTCATTATTTGTTCCGTGTTTCAAGTTCCATGTTCCATGTTTTTCGATTTCCCCCAAACCTCCCACTCCCAAATTCACCATCATAATAGCCAGCTTGGGAGGCAACATCCCCACTCGCGCGTCGCGAAAAGCTTTTTCATAATCGCGTTTTTTGTAATCATCGAAAGGTTGATTTTGCTTTAACCGAGCGAAAAACCAATTCCCGCTCCCCCGCACCGCAAGAATTTCGACGCCACCTTTTTTGAGAATCTCGAACTCACTTTGCGGGTTGGTTAAATTCGTGAAATTTTTATTCGCGAAGCGGGAAGCAATCCCTTTTTTCTGGAGAAATTTTTTCGCGCCAATTAACAAAGTTTTGAGAGTTTTGGAATCAGCGGGGTAAACCGAAAAACCAAAAACCTGTTTACCAGTTTTTTGCAAAAATTCTTTTTCAAGAAAATCGTAAATCTGTTGGACATCTTTGTCTTTTAAATTGCTCTGCGAATACTGCATGCTGCGAGCGAAAACTTTTCCAACCTTCACCACTCCCCCGATTTTTTTTAAATCAATCATTTCAATCCCCTCGAAAATCGCGAACTCTTTTTCCCGCGCGCAGATTTTGGCTTGCGGAAATTTCGCGCGAATTTCGGCAATTGAAATTGTCGGATTTCGCCCTAAAATGAGAAGCGTTTGCGAAACAGAAATTTTATTCATCTCGTGGAAATTGGAATCGCGCTCGCAGTCGCAATCGCGTTTGCGGGAGGCTGGCTGGCTGCGAATTTTTACGCTGCGGCGAATCCTCCGCGTTTCGAAATTTTAGAAGATTTCCGCGCAGAAATCCCGCTCGTGAAATTCGAGAGTTTCGACGGAAAAATTCTGCGGGGAACTTTCGAAGGGATGCAGCCGCGCTTCCTCGTCGGCGAACGCGAAGAAATCGTCGTGCCGAAGGAGGGGAAATTCGAGGTGAGTTTGGAGATGTTAAAATAACATCGTGAAAAAAATTAAAAAATACGCGCTCGCCACTTTCAACTTCCAACCCCTCGGGTTGATTTCACTTTCTCTTCTTGTAATAACGATATGCCCAACAGCCAGCACCAAAAAGTAAAATGATTACTGCAAAATTATTGTCTTTGGGTTTTTCGGGTAAATGCGTGTCTGCGTTATCTAAGTCGGCATCAGTTTTAGCTTCAGTGTTGGCAGTGGATAATTCTGAATTTGCGGAAACAGGCTCTTGATTCTGTAAAGTTTGCTCTTCGTAAATACAAGCACCCGGTGACCATAATCCTCTTTGCTCTTCACGAGCTTCTTGCTCCAGCTTGTTGTATTCCTCTAAACGAGAGTGCGGATATTTTTTGTAAGAAAAAGCATATCCCTGCCGGATCATTTCTGCTCCCACATCCGTGCCATCGCCAAGCCGCAAGTAGCGAATCAGCCTGCCATAAGCACCGCGGTTATCCCCACCAATATTTGGCTCTAAAGTAATCTTCTTTTCTCCCACCAACTCTTTCATTTTTTGAGATGCTTCTTTGCCAAAGCATTGGACTGGCTCTGAAGGATGAACCGTTTCGGGAGTGTCGATACCTGATATTCTGATGCGTTCGGTTTGACCATCGATGGAAACATCAATCGTGTCTCCATCCACTATTTTAGTTACTTGAGCCTGCACTGGTTTTACATCCTCATCCTGATTTTGATTTTTCGGGGGTGAATAATCGTAATGAGTTCCTCCCGGACAATTAAGAGCTTTGCGCCACCCCGCCTGCAAGGCTTCTTCTTCCGTGCAAAACCAACGCTCTCCTTTTGATTCAGAAATTTTAGTTGCTTTGTAAGATTTGCAACCAACTACATGGTAAATTTTTTCATCGCTACTCGAAATGTTTCCTTTGATATCGCATCCTGCAAAAACAGGTTGGCTAAGGATGATGAATAGCGCGAAAAATAAGGCTACTTTTTTCATAAAAATCTGCTTTGATTTTAAATCACACTCTTGCATCCACGCTCGTAATCTGACAATCGAGCTGCTGCATGACTAATTGAGGACTTATGGTTTTCGATTTTAGTTTCACATTCTCGACTATCTTCTTTCAGCTTATTAGCAAATTGATCTGACAACTCCTTTAATTGATTTTCATATCCAGCAACACCGTTCTTGCATTCCTGCTGAGCTTCATTGTCCTTATGTTTTAGCTCACTAATCTGTTGGTTGCAGCTACCGATTTTGTTTACTATTTCGTGCTGCTTTTCTTTAGCCAAATCTTTCTTTCGTGTACCACTGACTACGCGAAAAATGGATTCCAGCGATTGTTTTACCTGTCGAAAGCTTGCCTCTGTGGCGTAAAAAAACAAGCAAAATGGATATAACAATAAAGAAAAGAAAATTCTAAAAGGCGCGAACAAAAAGTGATATTCGTCATATTCATCAACAATGTATCGTTGATACAACCACTCTACGACAACCACAACAGGAACCATCAAAAGCCGAAGAATAGCATCAGGATATTGTCCTTTCTGCGGTATTGCACTTAACAGCATTAATCCAATAGAGCCAACAGCCATCAATACAATTATGGCAATGCCTAAATACTTTAACCTTCTCACTAAAATATTACATTGATGTTTCTCGATAAATGCAGTCGTAGCATGAGTTAAAATTACAAGTCCAACTGTGACGAGAAGACTAATAGCACTGGTTTCGCTTTTCCAAGCGAAAGGTTCTCCTTTAGTTTTTAATAATTGTTCAAACAAATTATGCACGATGTAAAAATCAGCTAAGACCATGCCGACAATCAAGACCAATACGAAAATAAATTTAAGCAAATTGAGTAAATTGCCAGAAAGACACGAGACCTCTTTGCCAATAAATTGATTAAACCCGTTTATCACTCGACCAAATACGCAAACAGGGGGACAATTTTTATTGTCTTTGTCTTGGCTCTGATTCAGCTGTTTTGAGTGCTGATTGTCTTTTAATATTTGTAGTTTCTCTTCGGCTTGTTCCAGCCTTTTTTTCGTTTCAGCTATTTCATTCTTAATCTGAGCTTCTTGACAATTGCAATGCTCTTTTTTGTTTACCAGTAGATTGTTTATTCTCGTGTTTTCCTCTTCCTTCTCGGAGGTATTCGCACATTCTAATTTCGTCAGCTTCTCCCGTAATCGATCAATCTCTTTTTCTTGTCTGCCTTTAAACTGCTCAAATTCCTGAATGCGTGTTTCAAAACTAATCTTAAATAAAAAATCTCGCGCTCGCCGAACACGATCTTCCGGCTGCTGAACTCGCTTGTTTTCCAACATATCATTAATTTTTGTTTTGTGACGATGTCGATGTTTCCAGCCAACATAACGACCGATTAAATAGCGTCGATTGATCGCGACTGCAACCGCCGTGCCAACCGCGACAACGGAAGCAGTCACGATTACCGCGGTGTTTTGTAAAATTAAAGCAGTGATGGTCATAATAAAAAATTAGTAAGTAATAATTTTAAATTCACAAGAACTAAATAACCATTCAAAAAAACTTTTTGCTTCACGATAATAAGTTTGATTGTCGTTGTATACAAAACCAATCAGCGTAAGAGAATCTTGCGATTGGCAAAAATTCTTTTGCCACTTTGCAGACACCTTAATAAAATCTTGATACTGACTAACCAGCTTATCGTCCTGCATAAATGTTTTTTCGTCAAAAGGATGTCCAATCAAATATTCCCACTCAGTGTCTTTCACATCTTTTGGCAAAATTTGAAAACCGCCATCCGTAACAAGATAGTAGTTCACAGCTGCGTACTTCTTGGCATCATTTTGATAATCTGCGTAAACCGTATTCAGATGCGAAATAAGAAAAGAACCCTCACTATATTTTTCTTTTTCTTTACTAAAAAAGAGCCCATTCTTTTTAAGATTCGTTTCTTTTTCATAAAAATCTTTTACGATTTGTTGCATGCCTTCCCTACTATTGCAGTCGTGTTCTTGATATAAATCTATTCCAAGTTTAGAACAACCGGCTGGCTCAAATTCGTAAGAATTACGACCTTCCAAAGGATAGTGGACCCTTTTAATTTTCGGTAGCACGTAATTTATAGTTAATTTTTTACGAGCAGGTTTTGTGTCTGGCGTTCCATAGTTTTCGCTCCCGTAAATTCTAAACACGAACTTGTCTCCGTAAGTATGCGTGGAATTCTCAAAAATTTTGAGAAACTTCTTAAAATTACTGTCTCTTATTTCCATGCCATCTACCTTTTCTGATTTTGTTACATCCCACAATTGCCCATCCTTAATTTCTGAATTTGGCAAACTGATAGT
>JBDRIC010000121.1:0-3377 GCA_043816245.1 Patescibacteria group bacterium | reverse complement strand
GCACACGCTTGGGAGAAAATACAATCGAAAACGCCATCAACCAATCTGCGACTGAAAATCTCGCCAAAAAAATTGAAGCTCGTCAATCAAATATTGTTCGATGGGTAAATGAAAGATATAGCAATGACGCGCCGAAAGTTCTCGCAAAAACTTTCGAATTAAAAGGAATTGCAAAAGATGATGAAAAAGCTATTTTAGAATATCTCGCTTTTGGAAATGTGGAAACAGATATGAGAGCAGCCGAAAAATATTTCGAAGCTAATAATAAATTAAATTCTAATGAAATAGTGCAAACAGATGAAAAAATAAAAGCGGAAGAGATAAATAAAAATTTAGAAGTCGAAAACAATGAAAATAATCCCGATGACGCCGGTGAGGAAGCTCTCGGCGGTTTTCAAAAGGCTTTGAAATCCTTTTCAGAAGTTTTTAAACAAGCTAGTTTTACGGCAGGACTCGGAAAACTTTGGGAAGCCGTAATGCATCTTTGGGAAGCTGTGATTGATGGAAAAGCATGGCTCGGGGGATTTATCATAAAAAATATTCCGCATGGAATGGAAGAAAGCGAAATTTGCCCGGATTTTTTGAAAAAATGGATTGAAGATGGAAGAAAAAATCTCAAAAATAAAGAAATGAAAGATATGTCTGCAGTTTCCATACTGTTGAAACTGAAACCGGCAGATTTTCACATCGTTGAAGATTTGAAAAATATCACTGTTGTAAAACTTTTGGATGCAAAACCAAATGATTTAAATAAATTTGTGGAAGGAAAAGAAATCGACATTAGTGTCGCGCAACTTGCGACGATCAAAGGAAGACTTGTTGGAAAAAGCATTGATACGAGATCCGGCGAGGCAAGTTTATCTGTCTATGATTTTTTGAAAAAGAAAAAAAGTGAAAAAAATTATCTCAATCCAAGTTCTTAAATTTATAAATGTTTCTCTTCCAAAAAAATCTCGCGGAAATAAAACCAAACCGCCTTGTGTGGAATGTCGATCAAAATCCAGCACGCCCTGTTATAGATTTGCCCGAAACAAAAAAAGAAAATCCAAACAACAATCAAAAATCTGAAACATTTAAACCACCAAAAAGTAATGAGCTAGAAACAGCACATCGGGAGCAAGAAAAAAATGATCCGGCACAAAAGGAAGAAATGCAAAAAATCAAACAACAACTCGGAATCCATGAAATTCCAAAAGAGTTAAAGAATCTTTCTCGTGCTGAGATTCGCAATCTCGAACGCAAAAATCCTGAATTACTCTTCAATACCTGCTTTTGGAAAATCGAGGAAAATGGCTCACTCACTCCAATCGAAAAACCGGAGGAACTGAAAGCTGGCGAAAATATCCAATTTTCTGTAGAAGATGCTGGAACGAAAAACAAACATCTCGAAATGGGAGCCGGTCTGCGCACGCTCCCAGAAAAATTCAACGTGGTGCGAATCGGAAAAGAAAAATTCTATCGCATTTATTCCGGCGGTCCCTTCGTGGATGCTGCAGGAGACTACCGCGCGGTCCGCACGCACGAAAAAGAAATTATTACACTAACAGATGAGTCTGTTCCAGTAGAGATTAAAAATGGGATTAAAAAACGCAGCAGTGATTATCATGCAACCGATGCGGCAAACTTGATTTCTGAATTCGCCAAAAATGCGGAAGATTTGAGTTCGGCGGAATTCAAAGAAAAGATTGAAAAAGCTCGCGCGGAAAATCCGGAACTCATAGATTATTTGAATGTTTCAAAAGAAGATTTGGCTCGATTGCAACTTGGAGAAAAAGGCAGTCGCAGCATGCGAAATAATAATCCGGGCAACTTGAAATTCATCGGGCAAGCGGGAGCAATCGGCGCGGATGAGAAGAATTTTGCGCGTTTCGCCACTCTCGAAGCTGGAGTCGCCGCTCATAAAAATCAAATCAGAATTGATGCAAAACGTGATTTCACCGTTCTTGAATTTACTCAAAAATATCTCGGCATGACACCGGGCGGAAAAACTACAAGCACGGCTGAAGGCGATGCGCTCGCTTACGCTCGCGCAATTTCTGATAATCCAAATGTAAAACTAAAAGATTTAAATATCAATGCAATCCAAAAAGCCATGCAAAAATACGAAAGCTGGGAAGGTCCCGAAAATCTAAAATCATAATTTCAAACAAAAATGTCTGACCAAAACCAAAACTCCCGTTCGACAGGTTCCCCGCAAGCAAATTCGGGACAGACAGGGCAAACCAGTTTCACTCCCCTTCCCGATGAAACTCATTTGGCGAATTCTCAAAGTGGTGGTGGAACTCCGTTCGCGCAAACCGGGATTAAGCAAATTGCGATCAAACGCGCCGACATCGAAAAATTCGACATCGCGGAAGAATTCGTGAAGCAAAATCCCGCGCTAATCGATTTAATTCTCAAAACGGAATCGATGAAAGACGAGGAGCGCAAATATTGGTTTCAACTGCTGCCGATCATGAGCGCAGAGCAAATCAAAAAGTTGCAGAATATTTTGCAAAATGAAAAAGATCAACTCGAGGAATTGGATAAAAAATATGAAGCGGAAGTATCGAAATTAAATGAAAATCAATCAAGCTGGAGTCCGCAAAAATTCACCGAAAAAAGAAAAGAAATCGCCAAAAAAGAAGAGGTGAGCGAAGACGCAGAAAAAAATTCAGAGGAGGATATTTTGAATCAACTGTCTGAATTATGAATTATAAATGATGAAGGATGAAATTAAGTTTTAAATGTTTTTATTCCAAAAAGATCTCGCGATAACCATAAAAGCTGGTGGAGGCGACCGGATTCGAACCGGCAGCTGCAGAGTGGCAAACCGTGCTGCGTTACCAATTACACCACGCCCCCTCACACCAGTTGCGCAAGCATACAAAAATAGCTCGCGAAGAGCAAGCTATTTTGTTGCCACCCTGCAAGGACATGATGTAACCAGTCCAGCACGATTTTCGTTATTATTTTATTTAAAAAACGTGTAAAAGTCAAGCGGAATTAAGTAGAAAGTGTAAAAAAATGACAAAAAGTCTTGCAAACATAAAAAAATGTTTTAAGAAATATTAATTTATTAAATGCAAACACAAAAAACATTTCAAAACTTTCCTGAAACTTTCGCGCGAGAGCGACGATTGGTTTTTGAGAATGCAAATAATGCAGGCGCGGATACAGGCAGTGAAAAAATTAGTTTGATTGCGAGCGATTATTCAAGCGTAAAAGAATTCGAAAAAAATCTCGTGAAGGCAGTCGCGCAAAAAGAAATTGACGAGGACAAAAAAAATCAATTACTCGCGGATGCGCGGAATAGATTCGCCGAAAAAGAAAACGCTGATAAAAAACAATCGCGTGAAAAAAATACGTTCGCAAAAATTGAAGAATTAAAAAATAAA
>JBDRIC010000120.1:0-2164 GCA_043816245.1 Patescibacteria group bacterium | reverse complement strand
TTTGGGCGGGATGGCGAAGCCGGGATTTGTTAAATCGAAGGAGGGAAGCATACCTGCCTAATACTTTCTTTCTAGGGTGGAGAGAATTTGGGGTTAAATTATTTTCTCAAACCAAAAATCTCCTGATCCATTTCAATCAGAAACGCGGCAAACCAAAAATTCCAAAAAAACCAAGCATCCCGAACCAAGAACCGCATTCATAATTCATAGTAATGTCATCTGCTCTTCCTGCTCCTCTCCCCGCGAATTGTCACGCTGTTTCTCCGTCATTTTTAAATATTTCGCATTGACCTCCTTCGTCGGGTACTTTCCATCGAAACAGGCCGTGCAAAATTTGGGAATTTTCTTTCCGCCAAATTCACACGACTTTACTAGATCTGCCAACGGCAGATAAAAGACCGCGTCCGCTTTCAGCCGCTTGGCAATTTGCGGAATCGAAAGGTTATTCGCGATGAATTCTTTTTTGCTCGGCATATCCACCCCGTAAACACACGGCGATCGCAGTGGCGGCGAGGCAGAGGCAAAATAAACTTTTTTCGCGCCAGCAGCGCGCACCATCTCGACAATCTGCCGAGAAGTATTCCCCCGCACGATCGAGTCGTCGACGAGGAGAACATTCTTCCGGCGCAGTTCGAGCGGCAGCGGAATGAGTTTGCAGCGGATGGATTTCTGCCGCTTCGCCTGCGTCGGCATGATAAAAGTGCGACCGATGTAGCGGTTTTTAATGAGACCTTCGCGATATTTTACTTTTAATTTCGAGGCGACCGTGAGCGCGGAGGTGCGGGAAGTGTCGGGAACCGGCACGACCACGTCAATTTGGATTTTCGCTTTTTTAATCTCTTCCGCTAGGTATTCTCCCGCCCGCAATCGCGAGCGATAAACGGAGATATCATCGATTTTCGAATCCGGTCGCGCTAGATAGACGTACTCGAAAATGCAGGGACTCCATTTTTTCGGGACAAGTTGCCGCCGAGAAATTTTCCCCGCCGCCGAAAGCCACACCGCCTCGCCCGGCTGCACGTCTCCGAGCGAATGGAAACCGAGCGCGGTGAGTGCGGGATCTTCCGAAGCTACTGCGAATTCTTTTTGTTTCCGATTTTTCCGAACACCGACCGCAAGCGGTCGCAAACCATGCGAATCACGGATCGCGAGAATTCCGTACTCCGCTACGAGAATCACCGCCGCGTAACTACCGCGAACTCGCCGCACAGTTTTTTCCGCTGCAGCAAAAAGTTTGGCGACAGAGAACCCCCGCATTTTTTGCTTTCGTAATTCGCGGGAAAAAACATTCAACAAGACTTCCGAATCGCTCGCGGTGTTGAGATGCCGTCCTTCTCGAGCCAATTCTTTCCGCAATTTTTCAGTATTCGTGAGATTACCGTTGTGAACGAGACCGAGTCCGAATGGGGAATTCACAAAAAAAGGCTGCGCCTCGTCAACTGAATAACTCCCCGCGGTCGGATAGCGGACATGTCCAATACCGATTTTGCCGCGCAGCCCGGGAATATCTGCGGCGGTAATCACATCGCGAACAAGCCCGTTTCCCCGTTTCGTGTGAAATTGATTCCCGTCGAAAACCATCACCCCCGCTGCGTCCTGCCCGCGATGTTGCAGCGTGGCGAGTCCGTCGTAAATTTCACCGACTACCTCGTGTTCCGCCGCGATGCCGATTACTCCACACAAATCAATTAAAAATTAAGAATTAAAAATGAAAAATTTTGGAGCGGCTGTGCCGCATTTTTGAAAATTTTTAAATTTTATAATTTTTAGTTTTTAAATAATTTCTATCCGCCACGACGGATGTGAACTACCCTGTGCACCGCATCTCCACTCGCTTTCGCTTCGCTACAGCTTCGTTCCGTGCTAAAGCACAGGGCGTCAAATGTTGAATAGCTGGAGCTGTTTGATATTTTTCTCTCTACCTTGGTTGCGAATGTATTTGGCAATTGTTTCTCGGTTGCCTTTGTTACTGATGGTAGATATGTAGTAACCATCCGTCCAGAATTCTCCTCCCCAAAGTTCCTTTTTCACTTCTGGAAGATATTTGAATATTTTTCGAGCAGTCATGCTTTTGATTAGTCTGATGACTTGTCCACCGGAATATTTTGGTAGAAATTGACAGAGGATATGAATGTGATTTTGATCAATACCAATTTCTGATATA
>JBDRIC010000119.1:0-16066 GCA_043816245.1 Patescibacteria group bacterium | reverse complement strand
CTTCACTTTCAACTCTCCATCTTCAACTCTCCAATTCACCCTCCACCACTCTCACCTTCCCCAACATCCGCGCTGTTTTTTCCCGCGCCGCATCGACATTCTCATCCAGAGCTAGACAAACTCCCATCCGGCGATTGGGACGCGAGGACGGTTTACCGAAGAGGCGAATCGTCGTCCCTTTTTCCCGCAAAGCCTCATCAATTCCCTCGAAAGAAATTTGAGTCGAATCTTTCGCCGCGAGAATCACCCGCGAAGCCCCCGGCTGGATTGTCCTAATTTCGGGAATCGGCAGACCTAGAATCGCGCGGACGTGTAATTCGAATTCGGTTAAATTCTGAGAAATGAGGGTGACCATTCCGGTGTCATGCGGGCGAGGGGAAACTTCGGAAAAAATGACTTCATCGCCGGCAATGAAAAGTTCGACACCGAAAATCCCCCGTCCGCCGAGCGCGTCGGTAATTTTTTTCGCAACCGCCTCGCATTCCGCCTGAACTTTTTTTGGAAAAATTTGCGGCTGCCAGCTTTCGCGGTAATCGCCGGCAATTTGGATGTGTCCGATTGGATCGCAAAAAGAAGTTCCGCCCGCGTGGCGGACGGTGAGGAGGGTAATTTCTGTTTCAAATTTGATGAATTCTTCGACGATGATTTTTTCGGATTTTCCGCGACTGCCGGAAAGAGCGTACTCGAAGGCTTTTCCGATGTCGTCTTCTGAACGAATCGTAGATTGCCCCTTCCCGCTCGAAGATTGAATCGGCTTCACCACGCACGGAATTCCGATTTTGCGGACGGCTGTTTCGAATTCCTCGCGATTCGAAGCAAATGCGTACCGCGCTGTTTTGAGATTCAATTCTTCTGCCGCCAGCCGCCGGATCCCCTCGCGATTCATCGTGAGATTCGTCGCGCGAGCGGTCGGGATGATGTTGAAGCCCTCTTTTTCAAGTTGCAACAAAAGCTCAGTATTGATCGCTTCAATCTCGGGAACGACGAAATCGGGTTTTTCAGTCTCGATAATTTCCCGCAATTTCTGCGCATCCTGCATGTCGATTGCATAGCTGCGGTGCGCGATTTGCATCGCGGGCGCGTTCGCATAGCGATCGACGCCGATTACTTCCACGCCGAGCCGTTGCGCCTCGATCGCGACTTCTTTACCAAGTTCCCCGCAGCCGAGCAGGAGAATTTTGGTAGCAGTGGGAGTGAGAGGGGTACCGAGCATAGGAGGGATTTTAAATATGGGTGAATATTAGCAACGTCGGCTGATATAATAAAATAGGTGGCTAAAAAGACACGCCCAAATTTCCAAGTATCAATTACCAATTTCCAAATAAATCCCAATTTTCAATTATATTTAAGCTCTAATAATTCAAATTAGTTTTTCTAAGCAGAGCACAAATTTTCCCAATAAGCATCTTTTAAGTTAGTTAGAATTTGAAAGTTTGAAACTTAAAATTCTTGTTGTTTGAATCCTGATTTTCTTGATTACCGGATTCCCATGATTCTTTTTTGCACGCGCATTCTGAACTTTTCAATGAGTGATTTCTTTTTTTGTCTTGAACTTTGATTCATCGGATTACACTGATTTACTATGATTGGTTCGTGCAGAAAAGAAGCAAGCGGTGAAGATTGAAGCGAGTGGCGATTAACAGCAGGCGGAAAATCATAGTCCATCATTTAATCAATGTAATCAAAGTTCAGACAATAGGTGCAATCATGATTCGGACAATCTGAAGGTATGCAACTCACTAAAATCAAAGCGCAGTGTTTTTAAACATCATTTTTTTCTCGCTAATTCTCGCAACGGCGAAACCGAAAACAATCCACAAAACTACTTTGGCTGAAAAATTCGTCGAAAAATAGTGGTCGAAATTCACGAGGATAAAAGTGGCGACGACGAGCGCGAGAGCAGTGAATTTTTTTCGGCGGAAAGTCTGCCACGCGAGCGCGACAAAAACCGCGAGCCACGCGAGCGCGGCGAGCGCGGATTCTTCTGCGAATTTCAATGCGAAAAAATTATGAACCGGCTGTAGCTGCCAACTTTCGAGCTGCGGAAAATTTTCTGCGAGCGCGAGGGTGTAGCCGCCGCGACCGACGCCGAAGGGGTTTTCACGAGAAATTTCAACCGCGTGGGAAATTTGATCAAGACGAGAGGGAACGCCGGAATCCGATTGCAGTCGAACGAAAAATGGAGCGCCGAACACAAAAAGAAGGATTCCAAAAATACTGAAAGCAGCAAGCGAGGAAATAATTCGGCGACGAAACTGAAAAACAAGCAACGCGAAAATTCCCGCAAAAAAAGCGAGGTAAGCTGCCCGCGAGAACGAGAAAAACATTCCCGCGAGAATCACGGCGGAGATGAAATAAACGGGCGCGGATTTGCGGGGATACGCCGCGAGGAGGAGAAGCACAATCGCTGCGAGACCGCCGAGTATGTTCGCGTGCGCGAGTGTGCCCATTCCGCGAATGAGCACTTCGCCTGTCGGCAGCGCGGTTTTGGCAACATTGAAAGTTTCAGCGGTAAAAAAACTTTCGCCAAAAAAATGGAAGCCGAGTTCACCGTGCGCGAAAAATTGCGCAATGGCGAGAGAAGTCTGGAGGAAAAAGGCAGCCGCGAGAATTCGCAAAATCGCCTGCCAATCGAAAATTCCGGAGGCGATGAAAAATGCCGCGAGCGCGAATTCAAACAGCCGCCAAAAATGGAGAAGTGCGAACAGCGGATCGTGCGCAAACGGAACCGCCGCGGCAGAAACCGCGAGGAGGATGAAAAACGGGAGGAGAGTTTTTGGCGAAGGAAGGATGTTGTCTCCCAAAACATCTCGGGGGTTAACTTTTTGAAAAAGGAAAGCGATACCGAGCGTGAAAAAAGCGAGGAGAAAAAAAATCTCGCTCGCGTGAATAAAAAAAGCGAGATATTCATTAAAAAAATCGAGCGAATAGGACTCGCCGAAATAAACGAGACTGCGGATTCGCAGCGGGATGAGAAAAATTCCGACTCCGAAAAAAAATTGGGAAACGCGAAGAAGATTTATTTTTTGATGAAACCGCGGGAATTTGAGTTTTCGCGTGAAAAGCATCTAAGAAATTTTACCCCACTGCTAACCCCTCAGATATCTGAGGGGTTAGCTTTAACTTTCTGCTGCTGAAGCGAAAACTTTTTCGAGCTCTGCCGAACCGTCGCTTGGAGTGATTTCTCCATCCGAAATGCGATTCAAAACATTCGCCACCGCTTTCGCAAAAAGCTCGTCATTCGCAATCGTGAGGGTATCAGCATAAACCGCCTGTTCTGCGAAAATCCCGAAAAGCGGATCTGTTTTCTGCTCTTCAATCAAATCCCGCCGCGAAGTCGGTTTTTTTGTGGCTTTGAAATATTTTTGCTGTGCGGAATTTCCCGTGAGCTTGAGAATCAGCATCCAGCTTTGGAGAGGATGTTCGGAAGACTTCGCGACCGAAAGCGCAAAAAAATCAGCGAGTACGACCTTTGGATTGCCGGCTTGCGGATCATGGATTTGCGGAAACGGGGCAATGCCAACTTCTGAAATCTCAATCGTGTCTTTCCCTAATTTTTTTTGCTGTTGAATTAGACTTTTAATCTCTTCGTAATAATACGAATAGCCCGCAATCATCGCCACCTTCCCGCGTGCAAACGCGTCAAGCTCTTTTTCGGGAGCAAACGTGGCAATTTTGGAATTCCACGAGTACTCTTGATTTCGATTATTCCGTGAAAATGAGGTGAGAAAATCGAGTGCGGCGGTGAGCGGCTGGTAAGCTTTGCCGGAATCATCTCGCGCACGCTCCTTCACAGCTTCAGTCAAATTTTGCCCGCCAAGCTGCTGGTAAAGCGTGTAAAAAAGTTCCACTCCGCGAGTAATGTTATCTGCACGACCAAGCGCAATTCCCGCGAGACGAAAGCCCTCGGGATCTTCGGAATCTTTCGAAACAAGCGCGATCACATCCTCGCGCACCCCCGCCCATGTGAGCTCCGGCGCGGGATACGGTTTCGAAAGAACGTTTCGAAAAAGAGTTTTATTAAAATAAATCGCGAGCGTGTCGAGATACATCGGCAGCCCAAAAATTTGATTTTTAGAAATCCCCCCCTTCCCCAAGTCGCTCTCGTTCTCTTTTTCAAAAATCACGGCGGAAGCCACCGCATCCACGAAATCGTTGGAAATGTTTTCTGTCAAATATCCCAATCCTGAAGGCATAGGGAGAAGCAAGCTTTTGTATTTCGGAATCCACGAGCCACGCACCGCAAGCACATCCGGTCCCTCACCCGCCGCCAATTCGAAAAGAAGAGTTTCGCGGTATTCGGCTAAATCGGTGAAGCTACGATAATTCACTCTGATCCCCGTCTCCGCAGTAAATTCAGATAGCAGCGGCTCCATTGTTTCGGTAGTGTCAAAAACATTCCAAAACTCAAGCTGCGTGATTGACTGCGGATTACGCGCTTTATCAATGAAGAACATCGAAATCCATATGGACGCGAGTCCGCCGATCACTGCCACAATTTTGATAATTTTTCCTTTCATTGGTTAGCATTTTAACTTTCTCGACTTGCTTCCGCAATTCCACACAGAAAAGCTTTTTTAGCTTTTCCATAAAATGAAAAAGGGAATAGATTCGCGATAATTTTTTGCGCGAGTAGTTTCCTACCGCGAGGAAGAATCGAAATTTCGGGATGCAGTTTTTGGAATTTCACCGCATTCCGCCCCGCCGCGAATTGCCGATCAGTCAAACTTTCGGCGGAAATTTCGTGAAAATGCTGCGCGATCGCTTCCGGATTGAAAAGTAATTTCATTTCTTTTTTTTGGAGTCGCAAACCGATCTCAGCATCTTCAAAACCCCAGCCGGAAAAATTTTCGTTGAATCTTTCTTTCCCGAGAAACTTTTTTTTGAGCGAAATATTCGCGGTGTAAAACCGCCAAAAATTAGTTTGAGAATTCTCTTTCAAATCGTGGAATTTGAACTGCGCTCCCGACTTTTCGAGCCACTTCATAAATTTTGAAATCCGAATTTCGGGATGCCAGCGAACTAGTCCGAGACACGCGAAATTTTCGGCGGGAAATTTTTCGTGAAAATCAAAATGTTTTTCAAGCAAATTCGGCAGCGGCAACATGTCGTCACCAAGAAAAAGCAGGATTTCCCCTGTTGAAATTTCAATTCCGCGATTCCGCGCGGTCGCCTGCCCGCTGTTTTTTTGCGTGAGAAATTTGAGTGGAAACTTCACTTTTTTTTCAAATTCGCGCAACAAGCGAAGAGTCTCGTCTGTCGAACCGTCGTCAACCACAACAACTTCGAAATCGTCGAAAGTTTGCGTCGCGAGAAGATTTAAGTTTCTTCGTAAAATTTCCGCGCGGTTGAAAGTCGGGATGATTACGGAAAATTTTATAATTTCCAATTTTATAATTTTTAAATAAAACTTAATTTTTCAATTTCTAATTTTTAAATCCGCCGCGACGGATTAGATTTATTTCAAAAATTAAATCGCTAAATTCGGGTCAACCATTGCCATTTTAGCGAATTTTGATTTCGAATTTTCGTGAATCCACTCCCCTGCCGCCGCGATCATCGCTGCGTTGTCGGTGCAAAATTCGAAGCGTGCCGGATGGCGGAATTTTATTTTTAGCTCGTCGGAATATTTTTGGAATTGCTCCCGCAGCGCGGAATTCGCCGAGACTCCACCCGCGAGATGGATTTCTCGCGCGTGGAATTTTTTAGCGGCGAGCAAAGTTTTCGTCGCGAGAACATCGACAACCGATTTCTGGAACCCCGCTGCGAGATTTGAAACAAAAGCACCACTCAAACTTTTGACTTTCAACTTTTGACTTTCAACTTTTCTCCGCACTTCCGATTTCAGCCCGGAAAACGAAAAATCAAAATTCGGAAGCTGCAACTTTCCGTTCCGCAGTCGCTCACCGACTTCGGCGGAATCGAAGTTTTTGGAAATGTCTCGCGGCAGCAGCCACGCCCGCGGCAGCATTTCTGGATTTTTTGAGTCGTGAGAAATTTTTTCAATCTCCGGTCCGCCAGGGTACGGCAAACCGAGCAGTCGCGCGACTTTATCGAATGCCTCTCCCGCCGCATCATCGAGCGTCTCGCCGAGCAACTGGGGCTTCGATTTTAAATTTTCCAACAAAATAAGTTCGTTGTGACCGCCGCTCGCAGTGAGGATGACGATTGGATAGCGGAATTTTTTGGAATCCCGCTCGAGCCAATTCGAACGGATGTGTCCGAAAATGTGATTGACGGGGATCACCGGTTTTTTCGTGAAAGCTGCGAGCGTGTTCGCGGTGATTACTCCCGCTAGTAGTGAGGAATTCAGTCCCGGTCCGGCAGCAACCGCAATCGCGTCAATTTTTACAAGAGGAATTTTTGAGATTTCGAGCGCGGCGGAAATTGTCGGAATAATTTTCCCAACATGTTCCCGCGCCGCGACTTCGGGAACGACTCCACCAGTCTTGCGGTGGATTTGAATTTGCGAGGCAATCACGCTCGCGAGAACTTTCGAGCCGTTTCGGACGACGGCGGCAGCAGTTTCATCGCAACTAGTTTCGATTCCAAGAATAAGCATTTAAAAAAGCTTACTAGAAAAGCCACGGCTGCGAAAGCGAGGCATTTCAAAGCAATTTTTTAATTCTGAAACCACCGTTTAAAGATTCTTCTTTGAAGAAATCTCACGAAGGATCCCGGTTCCAAATCTTTTTCTTTTTTGGTTGCAGCGAAAACTCCCCACGCTCAATCGCGACCTAATTTTAGAAGTTCATCGTGGCATTTAAGTCTTTCTTGGTAAAGTTGCTCCTCGCCGTCGAAAACTTCTGGACTGCCAGTCACGATTTCTTGAATTCGAGATCTAGCTTCAATGCCACAATCGGACGGCTGGCAGGGCGGATCATTCCACAAATTCTCTCCGTCGGGGTGAAATTTCAACGGAGCGATGACATCGGCGGTGTACATTTTGCATTTCGGAAAATTCATTCCGCTGAATTGTTCCCTTTCCCACCAATTTTTTTTTGACTCACTCATAAAAAAAATTAAGGTTGAATTTTACCTCAATTTTTAGATTTTTTCAATGTTTAAACCCTCGCACTCCGCTGAATACCATCGCGACATTCGCCGCATCCGCCACTCGAATCGATTCTGCATCGCGAATCGAACCGCCCGGCTGAATGATTGCCACCACACCAGCCCGCGCTGCTGCCTCCACCCCATCAGGGAACGGAAAGAATGCATCCGAAGCCAAAACGCTACCACTCGCGCGAGTGCCCGCTTTCGCCACCGCGATTTCCACCGCATCGACGCGCGCAGTTTGACCGGCTCCGATTCCGACTGTCGCAGAATTTTTTACGAGGACAATCGCGTTCGACTTCGCGTGTTTGCAGACAGTCGCGGCGAAGATTAGATCTTCCAACTGCTGTTTCGTGGGCGGTTTTTTACTCACTACTTTTAACTCGTTTTCCTGCACCACTCGCGTATCCCGTTTTTGAACCAAAACTCCCCCACCGATTTTTTTGAAGTCGATTTCGTCCGTCTCGTTTTTAAAATCACCGATGGCGAGCAAACGCAGATTTTTCTTTTTCGCGAGAATATCGAGCGCATCTTTTTCGAATCGCGGCGCGATCACAACTTCCATAAAAAGCGGACTGATGATCTCAGCGCAACTTTTGTTAATCTCTCGATTCAACGCGATGATGCCGCCAAACGGCGATTTTTTGTCGGCACTCAAGGCCGCCTGCAGCGCGTCTTCTATTTTCCCGCTTGAAGCGACACCGCATGGATTCGCGTGTTTGATGATTGCCGCAGTCGGTTGCGCGAAATCGAACGGGATGCGAATCGCAAAATCGGCATCCATCAAATTATTGAAACTCAGCTCCTTCCCACCGAGAACTTTCGCGTTCGTGAGACAATTTTTTTGATTTCCGATTTCGTGAAAAAGAAAAGCTTCTTGATGCGGATTCTCTCCGTACCGAAGCTGTTTTTGAAGTTCGAATTGCGGTAATTCGAAACTTTCGCCGTCGAGAAACTTGATGATTAAAAAATCATATTTTTGCGTCTCCGCGAATGCCGCCGCCGCGAGAACGCGTCGTTCGTTTTTTGAAATCCCGTTTTTCAGACTCGCTAAAATTTCGGAATATTTTTCGGGCTGCGAGACAACCACCACTCGTTCGAAATTTTTCGCCGCGGCGCGCAGCAGCGACACTCCGCCGATGTCGATATTTTCAATCGCCTCCGCCTCACCCACATTTTTTTTTGAAATCGTCTCCGCGAAAGGATAAAGATTCACGCACACAAGATCGATTTTCGGGATATTGAATTTTTTTAATTCCGCCGCATCTTTCTCTGAATTTCTCGCGAGAATGCCGCCGAAAATTTTCGGATGAAGCGTCTTCACCCGCCCACCGAGAATTTCGGAAAATCCTGTCACATCTTCGACTCTTTGCGCTTCAATTTTGTTTTTTTGAAGATATGAAAAAGTGCCGCCAGTCGAGAGGATTGTGAAATTTAATTTTCGCAGCCCGCGCGCGAATTCGAGAATCCCGCTTTTGTCGGAAACGGAAATGATAGCGGTTTTTTTCAATGCAAAATGAAAAAGCGGGAAGATTTTAGCAGAAAGCTGAGAAAATTTTATCTAACTAATTTCCTGCCAATTGCTTGAATCTCTGCTATTTCAGAATTAGTTAAACGTGAAAACGCATACTCAGCCCTTCTTTTTGCAGCTTCTACGCGCGCGAGCAATTCTTTTTTTCTTCGAGAAATTGGCTGTTGAACTCTCATTGTGTTTAAAGTTTAATCTGTGGTGCGGGTGATTACAAGAAATGTGATGTGTTCTTCCAATTTTTTTGTGATACCTTCATACTCAAGTGTAAGAATTTCAAGCTCCTCTTCGCTAGCGGTTTGGATTTTTCCATACAATATTGCAAGATGAATTTGTAATTCACGAACTTCTCGCTTTACAGCAATTCGTACTTTTCTTCTTTTTATCCAACCGAAATTTGATAGCCAGTCAATCACAAAATGATTTTAACAAATCAACCCTCCAAAACTTCCCGATAAACCTGCAAAGTTTCCTCCGCCATCTTCCGCCACGAGAAATCTAGCACGCGTTTCAAACCATTTTCGATCAGTCGCTTCCGCAAACTCTCGTCCTCCCAAACTTTTTGAATTTTCGCCGTCATTTCTTCCACATTTTTCGGATCGAAAAATTCGGCATTTTTCTCTCCGCAAACTTCCGGAATCGAAGAAGAATTGCTTGCTGCCACCGGAATTCCGCAGCTCATCGCCTCCAGCGGCGGCAGTCCGAAACCCTCGTAAAAACTCGGAAAAACAAAAACGCGCGCGTTTTGGTACAGCTTCCGCAAATCTTCATCTGAAACCAAATCGGTGAAAACCACTGTTTTTTTCAAATCCAATTCCTTCACTTTCGCGAGAATCTCGAGAGCGTAAACCGGATTTTTCTTTCCAGTGATGACGAGCTCGCCGCTCCATCCCCGCTTTCGCGAGGACAAGTTTTTTTTTCGTAATTTTGCAACCGCTTCCAGCAGCCCGAGAATATTTTTGTGATCGCGCCACACGCCAGTGTAGAGGAGGTAATTCTGTGAAATCCCAAATTTTTTCTCGAGTTGCTTCCGCGACAATTCGGTAGGGGTCGAAGGCGTGAATTCCCGCCCCACTCCATTCCATACGACTTTAATTTTTTCCGCTGGAGTCTGCATCAAATTTTGCAAATCTTTTTTTGTGTTTTTTGAAACCGCGATGATTTTTTTCGCGCGCGCCACCCCTCGACTCAAAACAAGATTGTAAGCCAGTCTGTGGAAGAAATCATTCATCTTTTTTCCCGGGAAAAACGAGAGCGTGAGATCGTGAATCGTGGTCACGAATTTCCCGCGATAAAAGAGCGGAGAATTAAAATGCGTGAAGTGTGCCAAATCAAGTTTTTCCGAATTCAATTTTTGCAGAAATCTCGTCTGCTCTGTGAGGGAATAATGCGGTGCATCCACACGCACCGCGCGAAAATTCGGAGCAGGCGGAGTGAAAGTTTCGAATTCAGCCGGATTCAAAAAACAGACGAATTCATCCTCTGAATCAAGTTTCGCGAGATGCCGAATTAATTCGAAAGTATATCTCCCGATGCCAGTGAATCCGCTCGAATACATTCGAGCATCGATGCCGATTCGGAATTTGTGATTTTCGTTTTGCAAAGCTGGATTTTCTTAAAAAAGTTTTGGGCAGGGAGATGTGGTTCAATTTTAATTTCCAATTTTACAATTTTTAAATAAATTTTAATTTATCCCGCGTCCGCGGGACTACAAAATTAGAAATTACTTGTGACGACCACTTCCTCTTTTTTGTGAGAGCGAGGATATATTTCAAATGAATTATTTAAAATCCAAAAAGCAGCAGCAATCCGCCGACGAACAGTCCGAACGCAAGATTGAAGCCTTTAATTTTGAGTGCGTCTTTCAGCGAAAATCCGAGAATCGGCAGCAGTCCGTGTCCATCTTGCACGATTGAATTCGCCAACAGAACCGAAAACGGAATCAGCCCTTTCGCAAAAAGCATAACGAGCACGACATTCGGACCGGAAATCGGCAAAACCCCAACGAGAGTCGCCGCCAGTAAAATGTGAAACACGTTCGCATTGCGAAAAAATCCTTCTAAATCAATTCTATTTTGCAGGAGCTCAATCACGAAAATCGCTCCCAACAGCCAAAGAAAGATTTGCCAAAGATGTTTTTTGAGAATGTGTCCGCAAACATGCTCTTTTAGAAAATGCTTGAAATTAAAAAACTCTTTTTCGTGGCGGACGATCTCGCATTTTTCGTGGATTGCGAGACGATTTTTGCGAGTAATGAAATCACCGATAAATCCCGCGAGAATTCCGAGCAAGAAAAGAATTGCCGTCAGTCCCAAAAAAATGCCGAAACTGATTTCTCCGTCGAGCGCCATCGCAATCAGCAAAAAAGCTTCATCGCCACTCGTGGCGACCATCGCGGCGATGATTCCGCCGAATCCCAGCAGACCGGCCATGTAAAGCGAGTCCATCGCGAAAGTGCCGACGCAACCGGGAATGCTGCCGAAAAAAGAGGCGGTGATGTAGCTGAGGAATTTATTTTTTTGGGTAAGTTGGAGGATTTTTTCTTTGTATTTCAAAACCAGCAATTCGACGACCACCATTAAAATGAAGATGATGAGCGTAATTTTCACGCTCGCCTGCAGGCTTGCTGAAAGTGTGTTTAGGATTTCCATAATAGAAAGTTAATTTAATAAAGCGCGAAGATTCTACGCGCGACGAGTAATTTTGGGAAATTCGAAAAAGTAAAATCGCGCTTAATCACGTTTCTGCTTTTTCTCTTCAAATATTATTTCGCCAGCTCCTCCGCTCGCGTCTCACGAATTACATTTACCTTAATTTGTCCCGGATAGGTCATCTCGCTTTCAATCTTCTCTGAAATATCTTTCGCGAGTTTGTGGGCGGCAAGATCGTCAATCTCCTCCGGCTTAACGATCACTCGCACTTCCCTTCCCGCTTGAATTGCGTACGCATTCGCAACGCCTTCGAAGCCTTTTGAAATATTCTCGAGTTCCTCCAGTCGTTTGATGTACGCGTCCAAACTTTCACGCCGCGCGCCTGGTCGGCTCGCGGAAATCGCGTCGGCGACCTGAACGATGATGTCCGTCATCGATTCAATCGGAACGTCTTCATGGTGCGCCTCTACCGCATGCACAACTTCATCCGGTAGTTTAAATTTCTTCAAAATATTCGCGCCAATCACCGCGTGCGGACCCTCGATTTCGTGATCCACTGCTTTGCCAATGTCGTGGAGAAGGCATGCAGTTTTCACCATTTTCACATCTGCGCCGAGCTCGCTCGCGAGCGCGCTGCCGAGCCACGCCGTCTCGGCTGAATGTTTCAAAACATTTTGCCCATAACTCGTACGGAATCTCAATCTTCCTAAAAGTTTCACGAGATTCGGAGGCAATCCGACCACGCCGACTTCCATCACGAGCTGCTCACCCCATTCTTGCATTAACTTTTGCGCGTCATCCTCTGTCTTTTTTACGATTTCTTCAATCCGCGCTGGATGAATCCGCCCATCGGCGATTAATTTTTCGAGCGCCGTCTTGGCGATAAATCGCCGCAGCAGATCGAATCCGGAAATTAAAACTGCCCCCGGCGTGTCGTCGACAATCACATCCACCCCTGTCGCCATTTCGAAGGCGGTGATGTTCCTTCCCTCGCGACCGATAATCCGCCCCTTCAAACTGTCGTCCGGTAACGGAACGAGCGTGACCGTTGATTCGGAAGTGGCTTCCTGCGCGAGCCGTTGAATCGCAAGCGCGATAATTTTATTCGCTTTTTTATCTGCCTCATTTTTCGCTTTCGCTTCGCCTTCTTTAATTTTCTTCACTAGCTCCTCCTCCGAATCTTTCTCTACTTTCTCAAACAGCTGTTGTTTTGCCTCCTCTTGCGAGAGTTTCGCGACTTCTTCCAATTTCGTTTTTTGCTGATTTCGAATCTCCTCCGTTTCCGTTTTTAATTTTTCAATCTCGTCTCCGCGCAGCTCTAGTTCGGATTTTTGCTTTTCGAGCCGTTCCAGTTTTTGATCCAAATTTTTCTCTTTTTCTTGTAACCGTTTATCCGCATTTTCAAGCTTTGTGCGAATTTCTTTTTCGTCAGCTTTCGCCTCCGCCAAAACTTTCTCCGCTTTTACGCTGGCTTTTTCCGCCTCCTTCCGCGCTTCTTCGAGGGAAGCGTGCGCGCGTTTTTCTATTTCCTCCGCACGGTGCTCCGCGTCCGAAATAATTTTGCGAGCCTTTTTGCTCGCGTCATCCGCCTCTTTTTTAAATTTCGTACTCGCAAACAAAAAACCGCCGACTGCGCCTGCCGCCAATCCAAGGAAGATCAGAAGAAATGTGGGATCCATTTTTGTAGGGGTTAAATTTCAACCCCCTCGAGCAGTTTCACTGTAAAACCCCCTCGTCACGACGAAGGTATTTTTTGGCTTTTTTAAGCGATTGTGATGAAAGTTTCCAACTCTTTTCGGTTCTCATTTTTCAGAAATAAATTTTGGAATCTTCCGAAACTGTTTGAGGTAGATTGCGGAAGAATTTTAGTGGAAGTCAGGACGAGAAGCAAAAAAATGAAAAGTCAAAAAGAGGGCTCCCCCCTGCTGAAAAATGATGGTTCTCGGAAAAGTAAGTTGTAAACAGTGTCGGTTTATTTTAATTTCGCGAAGTTCAATCCGCCGATGATGCCTCTCGAATAGGCAAACAGATTTTTTTAACGCGAAGAACTGTAAAGCTTTCGACAGCATTAGCATCGAAACATACGAGTAAGTTTGCATTTCCTTTTGCGAGAGTGAATAATCGGCAAAACTGGATTTTGTAGTTATATTAATTTCTCCGTGCGTGAGCAAATTTTTGTTGTTTTTTTATTCCGCGAACCACTTAAAAATTTCGGCGAGTTTGAGTTTAGTCTGAAATTAAAATTTATCTTGTCCTCCGTCTTGTCCTCCGTAACGAAGTGAAGGATGGAAGCTCCGCCGCAACGGACGGACGAAGGATGGATTGGAAATTGAGATTTGGAAATTGGAAATTTAATCTTCACGCAGAAGACCATTCTTCCGCTAAAATGCTTCTACTTTCCACGCATTTTCATGCGCCCGTAGCTCAGCTGGATAGAGCAGCACCCTTCTAAGGTGAAGGTCGGAGGTTCAAATCCTCCCGGGCGCACCAGCCCCTGTGCTTCGGCGGACAAACCAAATTCACGATTGCAAATGATTGAACGGCAAAAAAATTCCGGAAAATCTCCTTCGCCTAAAAAACGAATGGTGGACGCGAAGCCAAATTCCGACGAACTGAATCAATTTGACGCGAGCTTGCGACCACGGAATTTCGAAGAATATATCGGTCAAAAAGATTTGAAAAAAAATCTGAAAGTTTTTCTCGAAGCGGCGAAAAGGCGCGAGGAAAGCTTGGAGCACACTCTCTTTTATGGTCCACCGGGACTTGGCAAAACCACGCTCGCGACCGTTCTTGCAAATGAACTCGGTGTGAATCTCCGAATCACAAGCGGTCCAGCGCTCGAAAAAGCGGGCGACCTCGCCGCAATTCTCACGAATTTGCAGCCGCACGACCTCCTTTTTATCGACGAAATTCATCGCCTCAAAACCGTCGTCGAGGAAGTTTTGTATTCCGCGATGGAAGACTTTGCAATCGATCTCGTTCTCGGAAAAGGACCGTCCGCAAAAACGATGCGGCTTAACATTCCGCGATTCACACTCGTCGGCGCAACTACGAAATTCAGCGGACTATCGGCTCCGCTGCGCGACCGATTCGGCAGCGTGTTTCGGTTGGATTTTTATGAGAACGAAGAGATTGAAAAAATTCTCGAAAGAAGCGCGCGGATTCTCGAGGTGGCGATTGAAAAAGACGCGTGCGTGAGACTGGCCGGCTGCGCGCGCGCGACACCGCGAATCGCGAATCGGCTGCTGCGGCGGATGCGTGATTTCGCGCAGATTAACCACGCGGGGGTGATTCATTCAAAAGTTGTGGCGGAAGGTTTGAGCGCGCTCGGCGTGGACGAATTGGGTTTGGATGCGCACGATCGGCGGATTCTCGAGATTCTTGTGAAAAAATTTGGCGGCGGTCCGGTCAGTTTGAATACGCTCGCGGCAGCAGCTTCGGAAGAGGCGGATACGATTGAAACGGTGATTGAGCCGTTTTTACTGCAGCTCGGTTTTTTGAACCGCACTCCGCGCGGACGGGTCGCGACAGCGCGGGCTTTTGAATATTTCGGTCTCGAAATTCCGGAGAATCCGAAATTAGGAATTCAGAAAAGGGGCTTTTGACCACAGAAAGAATAGTAAGCTATTCCACCTTTTTAAAACTTTATCTGATGTTAGAAAATGGATTAGCTACAATACCCGTATTCTGTGACCGCGAGAGGATGCCAAACAAGCAAGAAATTGATTTTAGTATCTGCCCGCATTCCAGAGAGGCAGTAGCCATTATTATTAAAAATCCATCTTGCGATTGCTACGTCAGATCAGCATGCGCTTTTATGAAGCCGAATGGTATAGAAGCATTTTGCCAAAAAATTCCAAAGAATCACCGTGAGGCAGTAAGAAAAGGTTTGACGGTTTTGATGAAAATGGTCAATGAGCCGGCGAATAAACTACCCTGCTAATTCAAACCCCTTGAATCCACTTCAGTTTTCCCCCGTCGATAGCAATCACATCCACCCGCCATGCGGAATTTTCGAAGGAATTTTTTTGGAGAAATCTCTCTCCTGCCGCCGCGATTTTTTCTAATTTTATTTCATCCACCGCCTCAATCGCGCTGCCGAATTTTTGGCTCCGCCGCGCTTTTACCTCTACAAAAATAATTGTCTCGCCATCGCGCGCGACTAGATCAACTTCACCTTCCCGTGCATGAAAATTTTTCGCGAGAATCTCCAGCCCCCGCGAGCGGAGGAATTTTTCCGCAAGAATCTCCCCATCGTTCCCGAAATTTTTTCGAAAATTCATTCTGCTAGAATTCTCGCATGAAAATCCTATTTTTTGGAGATGTCTACGGGAAACCGGGTCGAACGGGTTTGCAGGAAATTCTGCCGAAACTCCGCGAAATTCATTCTCCTGACTTCATCCTCGCGAATGTCGAAAATCTCGCGCATGGTCGCGGTCCGACGGAAAAACAGCTGCTCGAACTTGCGGAAGTCGGGGTGGATGGATTCACGAGCGGGAATCATATTTTCGATGCCAGCGGGTATGAAAAACTTTTCACTGAAAGAAGTTTTCCGCTCGCGCGACCGGCGAATTATCCGAAAAAAGGAGTGCCCGGTAACGGATTTTTTGTTTTAAAAAAGCGAGGCAAAAAACTTTTTGTGGGAAATTTGATGGGTCGAATTTTCATGGGCGACCCTCTCGACAATCCATTTTTTGCGGCGGAGGAATTGATTTGCGAGGCGCGGAAACTGAAAATCAAAAATATTTTTATCGATTTCCACGCAGAGGCAACGAGTGAAAAATCGATGCTCGGTCAATTTCTCGACGGAAAAATTTCCGCTCTCATCGGT
>JBDRIC010000118.1:0-5271 GCA_043816245.1 Patescibacteria group bacterium | reverse complement strand
CGAAAGATGATTTGGAAATTAACGAAATCTCTGCTTGGATTGAAGCAAATTACGGTTAAAATGAAAATCTGAAAACTTTAAGTTTAATATTCAATGTTGAAAAACCTCTCCCCTCTCGATGGTCGGTACGCGCAGAAACTCAATCCGCTGCGAAGTTATTTTTCCGAATTCGCGCTGCTGAAATACCGTGCCGCGGTGGAATTGAAATATTTGGAGGCACTCGGTGAAGAGGCGGGCATTTCGGAAGTGCGGAAATTTTCCGCGAGCGAAAAAAAGTTGGCGGAGAAAATCATCGAGAATTTTTCGGAAAAAGATGCAGAGCGGATTAAAAAAATCGAGGAAAAAACGAATCACGATGTGAAAGCTGTGGAATATTTTCTCGCGGAGAAGCTGCAAAAAACTTCTCTCAAAAATCGAATCCCTTTTCTGCATTTCGCTTTGACTTCGGAAGATGTGAATAACCTCGCGTACGCGATGATGGTGAAGGATGCCGTGAAATCTGAGATTCTGCCGGAAATGAAAAAACTTCGCGCGGAGATTTTGAAACGCGCGCGGGCGTGGAAAAAAATTCCGCTGCTCGCGCGGACCCACGGTCAGCCCGCTACACCGACGACGCTCGGAAAAGAATTTTTCGTTTTCGCGGAAAGATTGAATCGAAAAATCGAGGGAGTCGCCAATCAGCCGATTCTCGGGAAAATGAATGGCGCGACGGGGAATTTCGCGGCGCATACAATCGCGTATCCGGCAGTTGATTGGAAAGTCTTTTCAAAAAAATTCGTGAGAAGTTTGAAACTGCAGCCGAATCTCGAAACGACGCAAATCGAGCCGCATGATTGGATTGTCGAACTCGCTGATAAAATCAAACATTTCAACAACATCCTCCTCGATTTCTCGCAAGATTGCTGGAATTACATTTCGCGAGATTATTTCAAATTAAAGAAAAAAGAGGGCGAGGTGGGCTCGAGCACGATGCCACACAAAGTGAATCCAATTGATTTCGAAAATGCGGAGGGAAATTTCGGCGTCGCGAATGCGCTTTTGAATTTCCTGTCGGAGAAGTTACCGATTTCACGGCTGCAACGGGATTTGAGCGATTCGACTGTTTTGCGAAATCTCGGCGTCGCGTTCGGTCATTCATTTTTGGGGTGGCAGAGTTTGGAGGTGGGAATCGCGAAGCTCGAAGTGAACCGCGCGCAGCTCGCGGAAGATTTGCGGCAGCATCCGGAAATTCTGGGAGAGGCGATTCAGACAATTCTGCGGAAAACTGGAGATGCGCAAGGTTATGAGAAGTTGAAAAATCTCACTCGTGGCGAGAAACTCACGCTCGAGAAAATTCGAGAATTTGTGGAGGGTTTGAAAATTCCGGAAGCAGAAAAAAAGAAACTGCTAAAACTCACTCCGGAAAAATATGTGGGAATTGCGGAGAGGTTGGTGAGATAGATAAGAAAAGTTTACTTTCGCCAATCATCGCTATCTTCTGGTGGTTTTGATGGTTTAAAATATTTATTCATAACCTCGTCGATTCTTTGTTTGAGCTTTGCATATTCCATTAATACTTCATTCATGCTGTTTCCTTGATACTCATTCACGAAAGCTTCATCATTTAACACTTTTATCTCTTCCAGCCTTAAAATAATTTTATCAAGTGTTTCTTTTGCATCTTCGAATAACTTTTCATATTCACTAAAATCGTCACCAACTTTTTCAGCTTTAGCTTTGAGAAGAAGTCGCTTTGTTTCCGTTTCATTTTTCATTTCTTCAAAACCCTTGAGCTCATCAAGCAATTCTTTTTTAAGTTCTTCTTTGTTTTGTATAAAATCTTCCAGCTTTTGCAAAATATCTACATTTTCTGTAGTTGTAGTTGCTTGAATTTTTTGGTTTAGGGTTTCGTTAAGCATTTTTGTTTTAGTTAAATAATATTTTTTAGTAATCGACTAGTAATCGACCATTAAAATTTTATCAAATAACTCTCCTTTTGTCAAATTTTTTTGCTAAACTCCCCCAGTGCAAAACATCAAACAAATTCTTCACGACGCGACGGAGCTGATTTTGGAGGGGAAGGGTCGGGTGAAAAATAATCGACTCGTCGAGAAAATTGCGGAGCTGGAAAAAAAAATGGAAGCTCCTGACTTTTGGAATGAACCTCAGCTGGCGGAAAAAATTTCGCGCGAGCTCGCCAATTTGAAAAAAATGATTGAAACTTGGCAAAATTTGGAGGCGCAGCACGCCGATCTTTTGGAATTAGTGGAATTGACAAGCGAAGATGATTCAAAAGCGGTCGAAGAAATTCGGCAGGAAGCAGCTGATTTTGAGGAGAAATTGAAGGAAGCGGAAATCACCCTCTTCTTGAGCGGTGAATTCGACCGGAATGACGCAATTTTGACGATCCACGCTGGAGCCGGCGGTGTCGATGCGGCGGATTGGGCAGCGATGGTTTTGCGAATGTATTTGAGATTTTGTGAGAAAAAAAATTGGAAAACCGAGATTTTGGAAAAGTCGGATGGTGAAGATGACGGGCTGAAATCAGCGACTGTGGAAATTCGAGGAGAGTTCGCTTTTGGCTTATTGAAAGGTGAAAAAGGCGGACACCGGCTGGTGAGAAGAAGCCCGTTCAATTCAGCGCACTCGCGAGAAACGAGTTTCGCGAAAGTCGAAGTTTTACCTTTAATCAAAGACACCAACGAAATTGAAATCCGCAATGAAGATTTGAGAATCGACACTTTTTGCGCAAGCAGCGCAGGCGGGCAGCATGTCAACCGAACCGAGAGCGCGGTGCGCATTACCCACCTGCCAAGCGGAATCGTAGTGAGCTGCCAAAACGAACGCAGCCAGCATCAGAATAAAGAAAAAGCTTTGGAAGTTTTGCGGGGGAGATTAGCCGAAAAAAAGCTGGAAGAACGCGAGGCGGAAGAAGCGAAACTCCGCGGGAAAACTCCCAAGGCTGATTTCGGCGGCGACACGATTCGCAGTTATGTTTTAGATGACCGACGAGTCAAAGATGCCCGGACAGGCTTCGAAACTTTCGACCCCGAAAAAGTTTTGAGTGGAGAAATTGAGGAATTTTTGCGTGCCTTTTTGATAAAAATGGGTTAAAATAGCTACATGCCAACTGCCACTCAGCCAACATCGCAAAAAGAAGTCCGACAAATGCGGAAGGATTTGAAAAGGTACGAAGAACTGCTCGACCATTATCGCGCGCTCGCTGTTTATCGGGATGAAAAGCAAAAAGGTAAACTGAAAACTCTGCGCTCGTTAACTGATTTGATGTGAGGATTGGAAAAACAATCATTCGCTATACGACTCATTTTGCTCGCGCTTTCAAAAAACTTAATCCCGAATTGCGCGATTTGCTAAAAACGCGTGAGGCAATTTTCCGGGAAAATATTTTTGATTCGCGTTTGCGGACACACCCGCTTCGCGGAGAATTAAATGGTTTTTATTCGTTTTCCATCACTTACAAATACCGCATTCTTTTCAAAATTGAAAAAGATGGAAGCGCGACTTTTATCAATGTCGGCGATCACTCAATTTATGATTAAATGATTCTCAAAATTCAGATCGGTCGCGACAATCCGATTTTGCGGAAGAAGTCCGTGAAAATTTCAAAATTTGATAAAAAATTGAAAAAATTTGTGAAACAAATGATTGCAACGATGCTCGCGAAAAATGGTGTCGGTCTCGCCGCGCCGCAAGTCGGAGTAAACGAGCGGGTGGCGATTTTGAATTTTCAGCTCGGTAGAAAAAAATCCAAACCAATCGCGGTCGTGAATCCCGAAATCGTGGATGCAAGCATGGAAACAATGATGGAAGAAGAAGGTTGCCTCTCGCTGCCCGGAATTTTCGGGAAAGTGAAACGGTGGGAAACTGTCACGATTCGTTTCGAAGATGAGACTGGAAATCCGCGCGCGCTTGAACTCGATGGGCTGAATTCGCGCGCAATCCAACACGAGATCGACCACCTCGACGGGATTCTTTTCGTGGACAAGGTCGAAGGAAAAATTCGGGAAGAAAAGTAATTTAATACAAATTTTGTGTTAAATTCGCGACGTGTTTGAATCTCTCGCCCACTTCGTTGTTTTCGACTTTCTGAAACTCGCGGAGAACCAATTTACAACGAGTTTGGAATTTTTCGTCGCGGACGCGCTGAAAATTTCGGTATTGATGCTGCTCGTGATTTTCGGAATTTCTTTCGTTCGAACTTTTTTACCAACCGACAAACTCGAAAAACTTTTTCGAAAATCAAAATTCGGAGTCGCGTATTTTCTCGCGGCAATTTTGGGCGCAGTCACCCCGTTTTGCAGCTGCAGCTCAATTCCTCTCTTCGTCGGTTTCCTCGAAGCGGGAGCGCCGCTCGGAGTCGCGTTCGCGTTTTTGGCGACTTCTCCGCTCGTGAATGAAGTGGTTTTCGCAGTGATGGGCGGTAAATTCGGCTGGAAAATTGCCGGATTTTACGCGGCAAGCGGAATAATTTTGGGAGTACTCGCGGGCGTGATTCTCGAGAAAATTATCGGAAAAAGAGGACTCTCAATTTCTCAAAAAGGCGAAAATATTTTCGGGACGCAGTCGAACTTGCCGACGGTTTTTGGCGAACGGGTGAAATATTCTGCGCGCCGCGCGGTCGCGATTTTCGGAAAAATGTGGTGGATAATTTTGATCGGAATCGCGATCGGCGCGGGAATCCACGGTTTCGTGCCAGCGGAATTTTTCCTCGAGACACTCGGCGGCAATTCGCAGATTTGGAGCGTGCCGGCAGCGGTAATTTTGGGTGTGCCGATTTACGCCCGCTCCGCTTCAATCGTGCCGATCATCTTCGCGCTCGCAGAAAAAGGTCTGCCGCTCGGAACCGCGCTTGCGTTGATGATGTCCGCTGCCGGACTCTCGCTGCCGGAAGCAGTGATGCTGCGAAGAATTATCTCGCTGCGAATTATCGCGCTCTTTTTCGGAATCGTGGCGGCGGGAATTATTTTGCTCGGCTTCACTTTTAATTTTGTGGGAATCTGAATCGCAGAAAAGAGCTCAAAGAAAAAGAGGGGGGTGGTTTTTTGATAAAAAAACAAATTTCCACCCTCCAATGCCCAACATCCCAAGTCCCGACTGGGCGGAGAGGGAGGGATTCGAACCCTCGCGCTCGCATTCGCCCGCCTACAGTCCGCCGCGGCGGACCGCTCCTTCAGCCATTTTATTTCTAATAAAATCTCTACCCACACCTGATTTCAAAAACTTCTCTCTCCTGAGAGCATCTGTTTTATCTTCAAATTTTTCGAAATAAAC
>JBDRIC010000117.1:0-3467 GCA_043816245.1 Patescibacteria group bacterium | reverse complement strand
TCGGTGATTCCTTGCAAAATCCCGAGAAAAGCCGCGAGCGGAAAATTCATTTTTTGTCTTTTTTATAAAATTGACCGCTCGTTTTTTTTTGAACATTTTTAATTTTTTCTCCAAAAATTTTGACAAATGGATGCATCCACTCGCGAAGTTTGATGTGCCGCTGCCGACCGACGTATTGCATTCCCGCGAGCGCGATAATCGCGGAGCTCACCATGTCGAATTGCAAATCAGTGAATGTGTCCCGCAACCCCGCTTCAAAATTCGGTGGAATCCCCATCGCGAGCGCGTCCGCGCCGGTAATTTTCCACACCCAAAATTCCGCGACTTCCCAGATCGCTCCGAAAGCCACGCCGACGAGAAAAGTGAAGAAGCCGATGAGCGGAATCGAGAGGCGGATTTTGCCGGTGAAATTGAGCGCGTAAACGAGCACGAACGCGAGGTAAACAAGCACCGCCGTCCCGCCGAAATGGAGGAAATCATCCCACCACCAAATTTTTTCGTAAAATCGAACCTCGCCGAGAACCGAAAGCGCGATCCAAACCGTAAGCAAAAAATCGAGGCTCCACGGCAGATTGACATCGTAACTGCGATTTACAATCGCGGGAATGAGCGAAATGAGCAGCATCAAAAAAGAAAAGCCGCCGAAAAGAAAATTTCCTTCGAGAAAAAAATACGCGGAAACCGTGAGCATCAAAATCTTGAGAATCCATGAAATCGCGGAGTTGATGGAGAGGGTGATTTTTCGCATTTTTTTGCTTTATACCGCTTCGCAATAGAAACATTACAGTCTACATTTTTGCAAATTGGTTTTATTCCTAAATTCTAATCTTTTAAACACCAATGCTACGCGGCATTAATAGCTTTTCTATTGCGAATTGGTATTAAATCCTGTCGGAACGCGCCCGCAGTATCAGGTCAGCGAGCGTGAGCCGAACCATCGCCTCGGCGACGGGAATCACCCGCGGAACGATGCACGGATCGTGCCGACCGGAAATTTCGATTTTTTGAATTTTGCCGCGCGCATCGACCGTGGTCTGCGGAAGAGCGATCGAAGCGGTCGGCTTCACCGCGAGGCGGATCAAGATTTCATCGCCGTCGGTGATTCCTCCTAGAATCCCCCCCGCGCGATTCGTGCGTTTTGAGATGCGAGAATTTTTCGAAACGAACTCGTCGTTCATTTCCGAACCGAATAATTTCGCCGCCGCGAAACCCACGCCGAACTCAATCCCCTTCACCCCGCCGATCGAGAGTAGCGCGTGACTAAGTAATGCTTCGATTTTGTCGAAAACGGGATTGCCCAAACCCGCAGGCACATTGCGAATGATGATACCAATAACCCCGCCGACTGAATCCCCCCGCTTCTGCGCCGCGAGAATCACCTTTTCCATTTCTTGCGCCGCAGCGGAATCCCCGCAGCGGACGGGATTTTTTTCGACAACTTTCGGGTCAAATTTCTCAGCCTCCACGCAACCGATCGACTCGGCGTGCGCGAGAATTTGAATTTTTTCTTTCTCTAAAATTTTTTGCGCCACCGCCCCCGCCGCCACGCGCGCGACTGTCTCACGACCGGAGCTTCGACCGCCGCCGCGGAAATCGCGGATGCCGAACTTCGCCAGCCATGTGAAATCCGCGTGTCCCGGGCGGAAGATATTTTTAATTTTCGAGTAATCTTGCGAGCGCTGATTTTCGTTGTGAATCAGGAGAGCCAGCGGCGTACCGAGAGTCTGGTTTTCGAAAACGCCGGAGAGAATCTCGACGCGATCAGTTTCTTTCCTCGCGGTAGTAATCTTGGATTGCCCCGGTCGCCGTCGATCGAGTTCTTTTTGAATCTCCTTCGCGGTAATCCCAATCCTCGCCGGCACGCCATCGATCACGCAACCCAAAGCAGCCCCATGACTTTCGCCAAAAGTGGTAACTCTGAGCGCGTCGCCGAAGGTGTTTCCAGCCATTGGGTATTGGTAGTTGGTAGTTGGTAGTAAGTAGTTATTCTTAGGTGGCTGTGCTCTCTAAATCCTAAATGAATAACCGGAAAAAGAAGCCTAGGGTAGCTTTATTGTAGCATAAATTGTGTTTGGGAATTTCACACGAAGAAGATCATTTGCATTTCTTCTTTAGTTTAGATTTCTTCAACTGCTTTAGCTTTACTTCGCCCAAAAACCGCTTTGCATTTCCCCGACTCACCACACTTTCCCCAGTTTTACTTTCAATCTCTTTTCTCGCCGTTCCCGCCACATGCCCACCCTGCCGCGCGATTTTTTTATTTGCGATCAGCCCTTGCGGCTTTTTCTTTTTTGAAATTTCCTTTGTCGTCGCTTCAGCCAACATATTGAGCACCAATTCCAAATTAGTCATGTGGTCGCGCAACCCTTCTTTTTTGAGATTCTTGAATTTTTTGTAATCCTTCACGCTCTTGCCCGCCCACGCTTTCGTGATTTCATCAGTCAAAATCGCAAATTCCAAACCTTCTTTCATCCCGCGTTCTTGCCACTCGTCCGTCAATTCTTTCCGCACCTCAATTGTTTTGAGCCGTTGGTTAATCCACTCTTTTGAGTAGCCCTTTTGCAAATAAGTTTTCATTGCTCTTTCAAAAGCCAGCTCTGGATTTTCGGTTTCCTCAATCCGCTCATAGCCGACTTTCGCAAGCCACAACTTAAACGGCTCTGCTTTTGGCGAAGGGATTGATTGGATAAACCTTAGTAAATTTTCAGTGTCTAAAACATCTGTTTTGTAATATTTTCCGTCAAGAGACTGCATTTTCAGTTGTCCGATTTTTTCGGACAACTGACTTCCTTCAAACAACAACTTTTTCTTCAAATCATTCCAATATTTTCTTGGTCTCTTGTTACCAGTTAAAACTTCAATTATATCAGTGATTGAAAAATACCACTGTTCGCGCGTTTCATCCCAGTGGCGGCGAACCTCTTTTGGTTCGAAGAGTACGATTGATTTTTTTGTTGTCATAATCCAATATTTTTATAAACCTCTAAAATCGGCTCGGGAATATCCTCGCAATAAATCCTCGGTTGCGAGACAGTCGGTAAGATATTTTTTACCATCAGCCGCGATCATTGTCAGTTGGTCACATTTTGTGACCACCTCACTGCCTTCATTTTTTAGGCGGCTTTTTAGTGTTGTCCAGTAGCTTTTGGCTTTTTTGTAATTGTGCTGATCAGTGAGCGTAGCGACTACATCGACAACTGAAAAATACCACTGTTCGCGCGTTTCATCCCAGAGGCGGCGAACTCGACTTTGTCCAAAAAGCGCGATTGATTGATTTTTTTTCATAAATTCAGCAAATCATGTTTGCGGATTTGCATACTGCCGTTGTGTCCGAACTTTTTTACTCTCCCGTACTGAATCAAGTAGGAAATATTGGAAGTAGTCACAAGTTTCTTCAAAAACTGCGTGGCAAATTCACTTGCTTGCGGAATGGTGAGGAGATCATTCACGTTTTTATTTTACCCTAC
>JBDRIC010000116.1:0-2728 GCA_043816245.1 Patescibacteria group bacterium | reverse complement strand
AGCAAAAGTTTTTTCATTTTTGGTGAATTAATCTCACTCTCGCGAAAACACGCGAAAGCGAAAATTTTCTAAATTTTACGGAGGGAAAAGCTACTTTTCAAATCTCGTTCGAAAAACTTTCGCCGCCGCGACCATCTCGCGCAAACTTTCTTCCGATTCTTCCAAAGTCCGCGTTTTTAACCCACAGTCCGGATCAACCCAAATTTGTTCGGGTTTGAAAAATTCAAGGGCTTTTTCGAGGTTTTTTTCAATTTCTTTTTGCGGAGTAATTTCATGAGTGTGAACATCAAAAACACCGAGTCCGACATCCTGCGGAAATTCACAGCCTTTCAGCTGCTCGAGCAATTCGAAATCGCGACCGGCAAATTCGAGGTCGATTTGATTGACCGGCAAGAGGTGAATTTTCGGAGCGAGATGTTCGAACGCGCCGTAACAGATGTGGGTGATGGAATACATTTCGAGTCCTTCCGTCACCATTTTCAATCCTTCCGCCGCGAGCTCGATCTCGTCGGAACGAACGGAAAGCGCGGGTTCGTCGATTTGAATAATTTTGCAGCCGGCTTTTTGAAGCTCAATCGCCTCCTGCCGAAGAACTTTCGCGAAGGCATGCACCACCTCTTCCCGCGAGGAATAATGTTCATTGAAACTCCAATCCATCATCGTGTACGGTCCGGTCAGCATTCCTTTCACCGGTTTGGAAGTGAGATTTTGCGCGAGTTTGAAAAAATGGAGCGTCATCGGCTCGCGGAATTCGATCGCGGAAACAATCCGCGGTTTCTTGTAATACCTATTTCCATAGCTTCTCACAGGTTCAGAAATTTCGAAGCCAGCCAATCTTTCCGCAAAAAAAGTAGCCATGTCTCCCCTCTCTGCTTCTCCATCGACAAGCACGTCTAACCCCACTCGCTCCTGCATTTCGATAAATTCCCGCGTCGCGCGTTCTTCTAACTTTGATAATTCTTCACGCGATATTTCTTTTTTGTAGAATTTCGAACGCGCCGCGATGAGATAATCCGGCTTCGGAAACGAGCCGACGGAGGTCGTGGGAAAGAGCGGGAGTGAAAGGTCGAGTTTCATTTTTTTAAAATTAATTTATTCAATTTGCCGAGCGGATTCAGGAGTAAAAGCAAACAGTACGCGCAGCAGTTTCTCATTTTCCGCAGAATCGAATTTTGGTAGCCGGGAGTACGCAGCCGCGAGCAATTCGCGTAGCCGGCAGAGTTCCCACCGCGTATTGAATTTCGTGGCAACAGCAATCGTGCGATCGAGCAGCGCGAGCGCAGACTCATAGCTCGCTTCAATTTCCGCAGAATCCTCTCGCTTCCCCGCGCGCAACAGATCGGCGGCAATGTTCAAAATTTGCTGCGAAAATGGAAGAAGTTTCCATCTTTCAATCGATTGATTCATTGGGGGAAAATAAAAATTTTTCGGCAAGTATTTGAACTTTTTCGCGAATTTCGGGAGATTCAATTTCCATTTTTCGATTACCCTCTCGCGGACGAATGTTGATGAGCGAAATAAATTCCACTCTTTTTTGCGAATCTTTTTCAAAAAGGTAAAAATTCGCGCCCCACAAATTTTCTTGCTCACTGCCGTCCGCGAGCAGCAGCGCCTCCGCATCCGCATGCATTTCCCCGCCAGCGGCAATCACTTCACGCTCAATATCCGCCACAAATTTAATCAGCCGTTCGTAACTCTCATCTGCGAGTTCGCGCAATTTTTGCGGACTGATTTTTTCGGAAATAATTTCGATCGGAAATTCTTTTTTCATTTCAAGTTTTTTAGCAGTTCGATTTTTTGAATTGCAATCGAGTGCGGAAGGTATTCGACGTGCGAGGTTGTCGAGAAAATAATTTCGCTCACATTCGCGAATTTCGCGAGAATCTCGTTTTTTAATTTTTTTAATTCTTTAACATCTTCCAATTTCGTTTCACGAGAATTCACCACTCCTGCCTGCAGAATGGAATTTTCGGGAAGCGCAGAAATCTCGGTCGGCTGCGAAAAATCAATCCCGACACCGCATCCTGCCGCGATTAAGCTTTTGGCAACTTCTTGTGAAAAATTGCGGAAATACGAAACAACCAGAATTTTCGCGTCGAGCCCACCGAACTTTTTATAAATTTCCAAAACTTCATTGCTTCGTGTTCTATGTTCCATGTTCCATGCTAACTCCGGCTCGTGGATTTCGATAATTTCCGCGCCAGCTTCGACTAAGGCTTGAGCTTCTTGGAGAAGATTTTCGGCAATTTCATCGCGAAGAGTTACGCCAGCCGGACGAAGCTCGGAGAGCGAAGGCTGGTCTACGCACGCGGCGGCGAAAGTGAAAACACCTGGCAGCGTCGCTTTCTTCGCGCCAAATTTTTTCGCGAACTCAAAGTCCGCCGAATTTTTGGAGAAAGTTAACCCCCTAGCTAGCTGGGGGGTTAACTCGGCTTCGACAACCGGCTCGCCGTACAAAGTATTTGTGTCGTAGAAGCGGTGAATTCCGCGGCGAGTAATCCCCTCCCATGCCGCGACGAATGGCGAAAACAAATCCGTCCAGCGAATCAGCCCATCAGTCGGCAAGTCGATGCCGACAGAAATTTGCTCGCAGACAGCGCGCTCGATATTTTTTTGGAGAATTTCTTCAAGCTCTGACGCCGAAATTTCTCCGCGATCAAATTTGTGGAGATTCGCGCGCAGTGACGGCGCGTCCCCGCCCTGTCCCGAGCTCGTCGAGCGGGCAATT
>JBDRIC010000115.1:0-5470 GCA_043816245.1 Patescibacteria group bacterium | reverse complement strand
AGACAGAATTTAATTTTTAAATTTTTACAATTTTTAATTTTATAAATAAATTCAAAGTTAAAATTTTTAAATTTAAGATTTATTTAAAAATTATAAAATTAAAAACTCAAAAATTGGAATCATATTTGATTCAGCAGTCCTCCCGCTTCCACGATTTGGTTTAAAAATGCAGGCAGCGGCTGAAACTCGAATTCAGTTTTTTGCGTCAAATTTTTGATTTTCGTCCGCCGCGGCGGATCCGAATCAATTTCAATTGCATCCCCCGCCGCAAATTTTTGCGAAGCTTCGGGAATCACGAAAGTCGGCAGTCCGAAATTCACAGAATTGCGGAAAAATATCCGTGCGAAACTTTCCGCGATGACAGCGACGACTCCTGCTCCCGCGAGTGCCCACACCGCGTGTTCGCGTGAACTGCCACAGCCGAAATTGTTGCCAGCGACGACGATTGGGTTTTCGACAGATTTTAATTTTCCTCCGTCAATTGCCTCGAGAACGTGCTCCGCCAACTCGGCGGAATCGGAGGTCGTGAGATATTTCGCGGGGATGATGAGATCAGTGTCGATGTCGTCTTGCGCGAAAATCTGCGCGCTGCCGGAAATTGTTTTTTGCATGCGGATATTTTAGCAAAATACCCGATGAACATTTTATTTGCTCACGAGAGAAAACTTTCCTAAACTTACCTCCGATGCAAGTTGGCGCTAATTTTCACGGCATCCTCATACTCTCTTTCTTTGCGGGGGCATTCGCTCTCGTTATTTTTTATTTTATTTTTAAATTTATAAATATGTCCTCCACCCCTTTCAAGTCGATGAAAGCAGTTTATGTTTACATCGCAGCCCTCATCGGTCTCGTGATCGTATCCGCCGGAGTTTACGGCTTGCTCGAATATTTGATGAGCGTGCTCTTTCTCAGTGCGGCTTTCGATGCGGCGTACATCATCTCCCCGCTCACGAAAATCATCACCGGTCTTTTCGTAATGATCCCTCATTGGGCGATCGGTCACCACTTCCACATCTTGGAGCACAAAAAAGGGAAATAAAGGATTTGAGAATAATTCTAAAAACCTTCTCGTGTCCGAGAGGGTTTTTGGTTTAAAATATATGTAATTTTTAATTTTAAGTTTCAAAACAATTTTGAATTTTCTAATTTTGAAAAGTTTTAAAATTTAAGCATTCAAACATTTAATCTTGTTTTAAAACTTAAAATTCGAAATTTAAAATTTTCAAATGGATATTATCAAAATCTTCGACACCACGTTAAGAGACGGCGAGCAGTGTCCCGGCGCGAGTTTGAATCACGAGGAGAAATTGAAAGTCGCGCAGCAACTCGAAAAACTCGGCGTGGACATCATCGAAGCAGGTTTTCCGATTGCCTCGCCGGACGATTTCCGCGCAGTGAACGCGATTGCAAAAGCGGTGAAAAAGCCGGTAATTTGCGGACTCGCGCGAGCGGTGGAACGAGATATTCAAACCGCTTTCGAAGCAATCAAACCCGCGCGCAAAAAACGGATTCACACTTTCCTCGCGACGAGCGATTTGCACTTGAAATTCAAACTGAAAATCTCGCGCGCGGAGGCTCTCGCGAAGATTGCGGAAATGGTGAGGTTCGCGCGAAATTTGTGCGGCGATGTGGAATTCAGTCCCGAAGACGCATCGCGTTCCGATCCGAAATTTTTGTGGCAGGCTCTCGAAACCGCGCTGAAAGCCGGCGCAAAAACTTTGAACATTCCTGACACCGTCGGTTATGCGATACCGGCTGAATTTGGAAAGTTCATCGCAGACATTCGAAAAAATGTTCGCGGAATTCGCGGAGCGACCATTTCGGTTCACTGCCACGATGATCTCGGACTCGCAGTAGCGAATTCACTCGAGGCAGTGAGGAACGGTGCGCGTCAGATTGAATGCACGGTGAACGGCATCGGCGAGCGCGCAGGCAACACGAGTCTCGAAGAAATCGTGATGGCGATTCGAACAAGGAAGGATGTTTTTAAAGATTTGAAGACGAATATTCGTACAAAAGAAATTTATCGCTCGAGCAAATTAGTTTCGAATCTGACCGGCTTCGTGATTCCACCGAATAAAGCGATTGTCGGTTCGAACGCCTTCGCGCACGAAAGCGGCATCCATCAGCATGGCATTCTCGCGAAACGAGAAACTTACGAAATCATGAAAGCTCAAGACATCGGTCTGGATCGGAATCGCTTGGTTTTGGGGAAACACTCCGGACGCGCGGCGCTCATCGCGCGGATGATCGAGCTCGGCTTTCAATTGACTCAAAACGAAATCGACAAAACTTTCGATCGCTTCAAAATGCTGGCGGACAAAAAGAAAGAAATTTTCGATGAAGATTTGGAAGCGCTCGTGATGAATGAAATCAGTGAAGCGGCGGCGGAGTGGAAAGTCGAAACGGTCGAAGTCATCGCTGGCAATAAGAAAAAACCTTTCGCCGAGGTGGTTTTGAGGAATTCTACCGGCAAAAAATTCCGCAAAACTTCACGCGGAACAGGACCAGTGGATGCAGCTTATTCCGCGGTAAACACAATCGTGGGCGAAAAAGTGAAGCTGTTGGAATTTCGAATGGACGCCGTGAGTGAAGGAATCGACGCGCAAGCAACAGTCGCGGTGAAAGTGGAAACCTTGCCGGATGGCTTGCCCTCCGAAGCCCAAAGGGCGAAGGGGGGGCGAATTTACACAGGAAAAGGCAGCCACACGGACATAGTAGTCGCGAGCGTGCGAAGTTATGTAAATGCTTTGAATAAAATCATCGCAGGGAAGGAGAGGATGAAGGTGGTTTTGTAAAAAATTCCACAAAAATTGACTTTTATATTTTTTGATGTAAAATATTTTTTTATATGTCAGAAAAATTTGAAAGTCGCGCACTAAAATTACCAATCCTGCTCGCCAGCGGTACTCCGATGAGCGAAAAACTACTTGAACGTCTGATCAAATTTTTTAGAGCTGACGGTCGAGAGGTATTTTGTCCAAAACATTCTCAAAGTTTTCACCCCGCCAAAAATAGACCTTCTGATTTGGCAATGGCGATTAGCCAAAACAATTCAAAAAAATTCCACCTCGTCGCTCATTCTTACGGTGGCATCGACGCTCTTCGGCTGATAATTGAAAGGGAGGATATTCACGACAAAATCGCTAGTTTAACTTTGGTCAATTCCCCCAGCGGGAAAAAAAACAATCTTTTAAAGCATCTTTACCGATTTGTGAAATATGTTCTTCCAGGAATTCTTTTTATAAAAAGTGCCGAAGAAAACAAAATGTTGCGGCGACTTGCTCGGGCAGCCATAGCGAGAGTTTTAGAATTAATCCCCGAAACTTTTGATATCGTCTCACTCGATTCGGATAAACTTTTTGCAGCCGCCATGCCCGCCGAAATACCAACTAAATGGATTCAGTCTCCAGACGATACTTTTTTGTACCCCGATGGCGTCAAAAGCAAACGACAGCCCGATATCTTTTTAGAAGAAGGCGGTAATCATTGCGGAGTTTTATTTGACCCGGAAAAATATGGTGGCAGAACGATTCTCAATTTAATTTCCGAAATCGAAAATTTAGAGAATCCCGCCGACTGAATCCATCCCAACCATTGTCTGAACCATGATTCACTTGATTCTTTTATCTCAACTCCTGGGCTAAATTTTTTACTTCTTACTTCTTACTTTTCCCGCTTCCATCCCCACCACTGTCTGAACCATGATTCACTTGATTATTTTCTTCCAGTCCACCGGGTTGGATTTTTTACTTCTTACTTCTTACTTTCCTCGAATCCATCCCCACCACCGCCAAAAAATCCTCAACTTCGATTCCCCACCCATCCTTCGCTCGCTGTGGCGAGCTACGGAGGGTTCCGCAAATTTAAACTCAATTACAATTTTCCTCCGCTTGAATCTATGCCCACGATAGCAAGAAAGTTTTTTACTTCTATGCTCCACATCGCCTCCGGCATTCCGAATTCTTCGAGAAAATCCACGCCGCAAACTTCGTGGACTGAATTCGCATAAAAAGCCGCCGCTCCGCCAATCGCGTGAAGATACACGCAACCAAATTTTCGGAGCGCGCGCGCAGTCGCCTCTCCCATCCCACCTTTGCCGATGAGAATTCGCACGCCTGTTTTTTCGATAAATTTCGGAGTGAAAGGCTCAAGCCGCGCAGAAGTCGTCGGACCCGCCGCGATAAATCGCCAAATTTTCTTAGAAAATTTGCCCCGAGCTTGTCGAGGGACTTCGATCTGAATTGCAATCGGACCGCAATGGAAAACTCCCGCACCTTTTAACCCCCGAGATATCTCGGGGGTTAAACCACCTCGAACCACCAATTCGTGGACGCGATCGCGCGCCGTGAAAATTTTCCCGGAAACCGAGACCACTTCACCAGCCTTCAATTTTCGAACCTCCGCCGCAGAAATCGGCAACTTGATTTTTTTGATTTTTCCCAGCTTCAAATTTTCCGAAGTTAACCTCCCAGTTAACTGTGAGGTTAACGGTGTTTTTAGTCTTGGCTTAATAATTTTTCCGCGCGAATCGAGAATGACTTTCCCCCGCCGGCACGCCCAGCAGGAATACGCTGCTGAAACAAAAAAGCTCGCGGGATGACGATGAAGGCAATCTACTTTGCAATCGAGGAGCGTCGCACGACCACCGAATCCGCCCGCGCCGATTTTTAATTTGTTGGCGGCGCAGAGAATCTCGGCTTCGAGTTTTTTTAATTTTGGATTCGGATTCTCCTCCCCGATTTTTTTGAGAAGATTTTTTTTTGCAAGCGCGAAACCGGAAGCGCGGTCGCCGCCGATTACGATTGAAATAATCCCAGGTGGACAGCCCTTCCCTCCCGCGTTTTTGAGAATTTGCAGAGCGACCAATTTCACTCCTTCTGAATCTCTTTTCGCGAAACCGAAATCAGTTTGTGTGGGCAGTGCAATCTGCGCGGAAACATTCTCGCTCCCGCCGCCTTTCAGTAGCAGCGCGATTTCAACATTTCCTTTCTTTGAGCTTGTCAAAAAATCAAATTCGATTTTAGGAATATTCCCAACGTTTTTGCCGGAAATCGAATCGACTGCGTTCGGTCGGAGAATCCCCTCTTTCGTCGCCTTGCGAACCGCGGAGCGAATCGCCTTTCCAATTTTTTTCCAAGTCGAAGGTTCCGCTTTTACAAAAAAAGTAAGCAAACCAGTGTCCTGGCAAATCGGGGTTTTTTGATTTTGGGCGAGTTCGATATTTTTGAGAATCACTTCCAAACTCAAGTTCCCTCGCGACCCCCGCTTTTGCGAGGACAAGGTTTTGCTCTCCAGATTCCGCGCCTGAATCAAAGCTTCGACAATATCGGCGGGAAGATTCGTCGAAGTTTCGCGGATGAGTTCGAGAATATTTTTTTCAAGCACCCTCTCATTTTAGCGCGAAGCGGGAACTCTCCAAATCCGCACACAAAAACCATAGATTCTAAAATAGAACCGAACAGAGAGG
>JBDRIC010000114.1:0-4196 GCA_043816245.1 Patescibacteria group bacterium | reverse complement strand
TCGAATTGATTCGCGATCTAAATTCCGGAAAATTCGAGGGACAGGAAATTAAATCTCCCACGAATTTGCAAATCGCGGTTGCGGTGAATCCGAATGAGGGCGTACTCGAAAATCAGATCGAATATTTACAGGAGAAGATCGTGGCGGGTGCGCAATTCGCGCAAACTCAGCCGGTCTTCGACCTAGCTACCGCGGAAAAATTTCTCGACGCAATTGAAAAAGCGGGGATCAAGATTCCAATCTTGCTCGGCATCATGCCGCTGAAATCGCTGAAAGTCGCGGAATATTTTCACGAAAAAGTTCATGGAATCACGATTCCCGACGAGGTAATCGAGAGGTTGCAAGCGGATGAAAATTGCGGTGCGGATCTCGCGATTGAGTTGCTCGCGAAATTAAAATCGCGGCTGGATGGGGCGCACATCATGCCGCTCGGTCGCGTCGATTCCGCCAATAAAATTTACGAGTTTTTGAAAGAGTGAAAAACTTGTAGATACGAGATTGAATGGGGCTCCGCTTGGCTGGACGACCTTCAGATTATGATCTCGCATGCGCGAAATACCACTGCTCCACTAATAAAAGCCGAATGCTGTTTTTGAGAAATTGGTTGCGGGGGCGGGAATTGAACCCGCGACCTTCGGGTTATGAGCCCGACGAGCTACCACTGCTCCACCCCGCGATAAGTGACCAGTATTTTAACTAGAAATTTAGTTTTTTCAACTTTAGCGGTTCGCAAATTTCCGCAGCAGCTCCTCCGCTTCCGCGAGAGTTTCCACTCTCACCAATTTTTCCCGCAGCTTCTTCGCGCCCGCCTCGCCTTTCGAATAATTCGCGAGAAATTTCCGCATCTCGAGCATCCCGCGCCGCTCGCCTTTCACCGCCACCATCAGCCGCGCGTGTTTCAAAATCGTGGGCAGCTTCGCTTTCAAAGTTTTTGGAGTGCGGGAAATTTTTCCCGCGAGGGAATTTTCAATTTCTCGAAAGAGCCACGGGTTTGCCACTGCCGCCCGACCGATCATCAGCCCGTCGAGGTTTCCCAATTTTGCGTGGAATTTTGCCGCCGAATCAATGTCTCCATTTCCGAGAATCGGGATTTTCAAAACTTTTTTCACGCGATAAATCGGCTCGAAATCCGCCTCGCCGGAATACATCTGCTTCGCCGTCCGACCATGGATTGTCAAAAGTTGCGCGCCGCTCGCTTCCACCATTTTGGAAAAGTCCAAAAGATTCCGCGAATCAGCAACTCCGAGCCGCATCTTCACGCTCACCGGAATTTTCACGGCTTTCACACAAGCCTCGATAATCTCACTCGCCAGTTTAGGATTTTTCAAAAGCGCCGAGCCGTGGTCAGAGTTAACTACTTTTCTCGCCGGACAACCCATATTCAAGTCTACTCCCGCCGCGCCGAGGCTCTCGACGGCTCTGGCCGCTTCCGCGAAGTGAGGAGGATTTTTGCCGAAAATCTGCGCGATAAAAGGCTGTTCTTTCCTCGAGAATGCAAGCATCTGCTGCGTTTTTTTCGATTTGAAATGCAGTGCGTCCGAGCTCACGAATTCCGAAAAAACGATTGTCTGCGGTGCGAGCGATTTCACGAGCTGTCGGAATGCGGAGTCGGTGTAGCCTGCCATCGGCGCGAGCGCGAGGATGGGTTTCGGGAAAGTTTTCCAACTCAACATTTTTTACAAATTTACTTCGCGAATTTGCTAACATTAATTTTCAATTTGCAATGTACAATGTGCAATGAAGATCAGTTTTTTAATTGTACATTAATCATTTTTTATTGAACATTGAATTACTCGCTCCTGCCGGAGATTTCGAAAAATTGAAAGTCGCGCTCGCTTTTGGTGCGGATGCAGTTTACGCGGGCATCCCGCTTTTTTCTCTCCGCGCGCGGGAGAATGATTTCTCGATTTCAGAAATTAGAAAGGCGGTGGCATTTACGCGCGCACAAAAAAAGAAAATTTATCTCACGGTGAACACTTTTCCGCGCGACTGCGAATTCAAAAAGCTCGAAAACTTTCTCGCGAAAATTCACGATGTCCCTCCCGATGCGTTTATTTTTAGCGATCTCGGAGTGATGCAGATTCTCAAAAAATATTTCCCAAAAACTCCGCTTCATCTCTCGGTGCAGGCGAATACCGTGAATTCCGCAGCGGTGAAAGTCTGGCAAAAATTGGGAGTGCGGCGGATCATCCTCGCACGCGAACTTTCGATTCGCGAAATTCGAAAAATTGTGGTGGAGAATCCGCAGATGGAATTCGAAACTTTCGTCCACGGCGCGATTTGCGTGAGCTACTCGGGAAGGTGTCTGCTCTCGATGTATTTAAATTCTCGCGATGCGAATCGTGGGAAATGCTCGCAGCCGTGCCGGTGGAAATATTCGCTCGAAGAGGAGCAGCGGTCGGGAGAATATTTTCCGATTGAAGAAGATTCGCAGGGAAGCTATATCTTGAATTCGCGCGATCTTTGCTTGCTTGAAAAAATTCCGCAGCTCGCGCGTGCTGGGATTTTGAGTTTAAAAATCGAGGGACGCAATAAAACCGTCGGCTATCTTGCGACGATTACCCGCGCGTACCGGAAAGCGCTTGACGATTTCGCGGCGGGAAAAAAGTTCGATCAGAATTTGCGGAAAGAAATTCTTTCTACGGGAAATCGCGGTTTCACACTCGGATTTTTCGACGGCAGTTTGAAAAATTTGCAGAATTATGAGCGGAGTCGGGGTGAGAATCCGCAAAATTTTCTCGGCTTGGTCGAAAAGAAAAAAGATAATTACTATCTTTTCGAAGTCAAAAATCGCTTCGAAAAAGGTGATAAAATCGAAGCGGTGATTCCGCGAGGTGGGGTAAAAAAATTGAAAGTGGGGGAAATTCGCAACGAGAAATTTCAAACAATCTCACTTGCCCACGGCGGACAAAAAGAAAAAGTTTGGCTGCATTTGAATTGCGAGTTGCCGCCATTTACACTTCTCCGAAAATGTTGAACCCGAAAATTATCATTCCGCTCCGTCCGAATTCCATCGCCGAGCTGAAGAGGGACTTGCTCGATACGGAAGAAAAAGCTGATTTGATTGAAGTCTGGCTCGACGGAGTGAAGCAGCTTGATGAGCCAAAGATTCAAAAAATCGTGAAGGCGGTGGGGAAGCCGCTAATTTTGAATTTGAAAAATAAAAAAGAAGGAGGCGTTTCGCGATTCGGAGACAAAAAGCGGGTGGAGTTTCTCAAAATTGCCGCGAAAGCGGGCGCGGATTTTGTAGATGCAGATTTAAATTTGCCGGCTGGGTTGCTGCGCGAACTGAAAAAAGAATGCGGAGAAACAAAATTAATTCTCTCATTTCACGATTTCGAAAAAACTCCGAAAATTGAAAGTCTGCGAAGGTTTGTAGAAAAAGCTTTTCGACTAAACGCAGATGTGGTGAAGCTTGTCGGTTTCGCGAAAAATTGGAATGACTGCACGCCGATTTTTCAAATTTCGTGGGAGCTCGCGAAAGCCGGAAAAAGTTTTCTCACGATGGCGATGGGGGAGTGCGGCGAACCCACCCGCGTGATCACGCCGCTGATCGGCGGTCTCGGAATGTTCGCGCCGATTGAAAAAAAGAGCGCGACTGCTGCCGGTCAACTCACAGTCGAGGAATTGCGGGGGTGGTGGAAAGCGTTTGATTAACGGTGTTTCTCCTGCTTTTCTCTTATCAGTCGCATTTTTTCATGAAAACTCATTTCTTTATCATTTATAGCTGACGCGGTCATTCGGTCAGGATTGACGGAAGCGGTTTCAACTAATTTCCTGTTTTTGTGTCTTAGGTGCCACTGGTTCAAACCTCTTATAAAGGATTCTCCGGGAAGTTCTTTGATTCCCATTTGAAAAAATTAATAATTAAATTTAGGTAGAATTTTAATCTTTCTGAAAAATAATAACAAAATAATACAAATTTCTTCATCTCTCACCGCATTCTACGATTTTTCAGCAAACCTTTTCAGGATCAGGAGAAAAACAGTTTGAGAAAAATTAACCCCACGCTTAAGCGTGGGGTTAATTCCCGTCCGCCACGACGGATTCCATAATCGTGCTGCTAGAAACTAACCCCCGAGCGGAAGGTGGAAAGTGGATGTTGGAAAAACATTCACGAATAAAATCGTGGAGATTCGAGATGTCATTTCCGCTTTCTCAAATCACGCTAACTGTCTGAACCACTGATTACGCTG
>JBDRIC010000113.1:0-2727 GCA_043816245.1 Patescibacteria group bacterium | reverse complement strand
ATCACCCGATATTTTCACCACCTCTTCGAAATAATCGAGCAAAGCCTTGGAGCTTGTGAGTGTTTGCGAATCCTGTTCACTGACCGCGTATTCCTGAATCAAGCGTTCTCGGGCAGCCAGGGGTAGTTCAGGCAGTTCTTTGCGCCAAACTTCAACTTGTTTGGCTGAAATCTCTAGCGGCGGGATATCAGGTTCAGGAAAGTAGCGGTAGTCACTGGCGGATTCTTTCTCGCGCATGAGATAAGTCTCACCCTTCTCATCGTCCCAACCCACGGTCGAATCTTGCTCCGGTTTTTTGTTCTCGGCCCACAATTTCTTTTGCCGCTCGATTTCGAAGGTGACGGCGCTCTCGAGCGCTTTGAAAGAATTGAGATTCTTGATCTCCGCGCGCGCATTCAGAGTCTCCCTCCCAACTTCCCGCAGGCTCACACTCGCATCGAAACGCATTTCGCCGCGGTACATGTCGGCGTTGGAGCTACCGACGAATTGCAGAATGCGCTGAACTTCTTCGGCAAAAATCCGCGCCTCCTCCGCACTGCGCAAGTCCGGTTCGCTCACGATCTCCATCAGCGGCGTGCCGGCGCGGTTATAATCACAGAGGCTGAAGTTACCGACATGCATCAGTTTGCCCGCATCGTTCTCGAGGTGGAGGCGGGTGATGCCGATGACTTTTCGGTTTCCGTTCAGAGGAATTTCAATTTTTCCATTTTGCGAAATCGGTTCGTCGAACTGGGAAATCTGGTAGCCGTAGGGGAGATCGGGATAGAAGTAATTTTTGCGATCGAACTTCGAGTGCTGAGGAATCTCGCAATCTAGTGCCAGCGCCGCTTTTACGCCGAGCTCGACTGCCTTCTTATTCGGTGCGGGCAGGACTCCGGGTTGGCCGGTACAGACTGGGCAAATCCGCGAATTTGGTTCCGCGCCAAAGGCTTCATTGTCGCAACTGCAAAACATCTTTGTTTTGGTCGCTATTTGAGCATGGATTTCGAGGCCGATGATCGCTTCAAGTTCCATGAGTTAAATTTTAGCAAATCTATCTCCCACCACTACAGTGATGGGTTAATGTGGGTGGGGAACTTTTGGAATTATCTTTGAACAAAAGTTTAAGGAGCTTTACTTCGCCGCTTGCTTACAAAACTCAATGATTTTCTTCGGAATATCAACTTCACTGGCTTCACTCAAGCCGTGAAACTCGACTCCGCTATTGACCTCGACTACCTTGAGACCTTCCTTCGTCTCGACCAAATCCACGCCGAGCATACTCGGCTTGCTGCTGACGGCTTGCGCCGCTTTCAAAACTAATTTTTCAAACTCCTTAGTAATTTTAAAAGGTTCTACAGCTGCACCCCGCGCAGTATTCGTGATCCAGTGCTGACTGATTCTCCGCATAGCGGCGATTACTTCACCGCCGATCACGACGGCTCGGATGTCACTCGATTTTTTCTTCTCGATGTATTCCTGAATGTAGAAGACTTGGGAATGCATAATACCCCCCAAGATTTTCTTGTGTTCGAGCACAGTTTCGGCAGCTTCCTTGTCGTCAATCTTTGAAAGCAAACGGCCCCAGCTACCCAGGACGGGTTTCAAAACGACCGGGTAACCCCACGCTTCGATCGTTGCCAAAGCGCTCTCGCTATCGAAGCAGACCTTGGTTCGCGGGGTGGGAACTTTATTTTCCGCGAGTTTGATCGAGGTGAGGAATTTGTCACCACAAGTGGCGATTGTTTGAAAATCATTCACTACAGTTTTGCCCCGAGATTCCAAAAATTTCGCTACATAAAAATTTTTCGTATGGCTCACACTTCGGAGCAAAATCAAATCACATGCGAAGAGTGGAGAACTTTCGTGTAGGTCGAGTTCGAGTTCGTTGTCTTTGATTTTCACGAGTTCAACGCCCGAATCTTTTTCGGCCTCGGCAAAAAGCGCCTTCTCCTCCATTCGCGGATGCGAGTAGAAAATACCAAGTTTCATAGTGTTTTAACATTACCAATCTTAGCCCTGATTGTCAATCTATACAGAGACGCGATTAATCGCGTCTCTGCGCGATAGATATTTTCACGCAAAACTGACAATAAATTTTTCCAGCGCCAGCGCGAACTCTCCGGGATTAGCGGAGGAATAATTAATCCGGCCGCGTTTCACACCTGCGTCGATCGCGAGTAGTTGGGCGTGCGCTTGGACCAGTTCTGCCTCGGAAAAATTCCGCATTTGGCGGAGTGAATTTTGGACGACGAAGGGATGGAGCTTGAGTTCGCGGGCGATCACAGCGGGAGCCAGTTTTCTTTCCGCGAGAGCCTGTAAGCTCAAAAGAATCCGAAACTGGCGCACAATCATGAAAAAGATTTGAATTAAATTCTCTCCACGATTTAGGATGTCCCGCAGGTCCGCGAGAGCGGATTCGATGCGGCGTTCACCGATCGCATCTGTCAGGCGAAAAACGGAAGTGTGCAAATTCGGATGAGTGAGCAGCTCCACATCAGCCCGCGTAATTTTTTTCCCGGCGGAAAAAACTTTGAGCTTGGCAAGTTCATTTATTGCCGTTTCGCAGTCGCCCAGCGTGAAGGTTGCCAAGAGCTCTAACGCCGCCGGTTCAAAATCTAAGCCTTGTTGGGTGATCTCGGTTTGCAGCCATTTTTTAAACTCTGCTGGTTTCGGTAGCGGAAATTCCCTGATCTCCCCAAATTTTTTCAAAGCCTTAAAAAATTTCGTCCGAGCATCCACCGCCTT
>JBDRIC010000112.1:0-5281 GCA_043816245.1 Patescibacteria group bacterium | reverse complement strand
GTGCCATGTTCGAGAAGCTGCGAGCGGATCGCCTTTCGACTCCCGCCAAAAGATTTTTTTGGCAAGCAACGCAATCTTCTTTTCAGACTTCTGTAAACCGTATTTTTGAGCTGCCACCCTCGCTGCATTTTCAATCAACGGTCGGCATTCTGCAAAAAAAACCGGATCTTCCCGATAATGCCCTTTCGCTTTTTCCGCATCGGGAAAACCCATCGCGTCGTAAACTTCTTTTATTCCGCGACTTTCGAGCTGATGCCAAAATTCATACGCCAACATTTCGCGATACATTTTTCGAACATATTCTAATCTTTGCTGCTCGCAACGATCAGCGAAATTTTTAACAGCCTCTTCGGTTGTGATTGATTTGGAAAAATTTCCGGGAACATCTTTAAGCTCACGCAAATCCAAGCCCAAAGAAATAAGCAGATTTCCGCCATTGAAATATCTCAAATTCGCCAAATTAATTTGATCTGCGGCTTGTAACGTGGAATTAATTTTTTCAGCGAATTTATTTTCTCTATCGCGCCTCTCTTTAATCCCAACTTCTTTTTCGTTCACTTCCCGATTTTTCTGCCTGCTTTCAAATAGCGGAAATGTCACAATTCCTTTTGTTGTGTCTGAAATTTTCGCGAGCCAATTTATTGTTTCTTTTGGCAAATGTTTATTTTAGGAAAAGGTGAACCTCCTCATTTTACCATAAAATTGACTTGAAATCAAATGGGCTTTGCTTTACACTCTCTTCACATCATTTTAATTCTCCAAAAAATGCAGACAACTCTCATCATCTTGAAGCCCGATTGCATCGAGCAAAATCTAGCCGGCAAAGTCCTTGATCGTTTCGCCCAAAAGGGATTGAAAATCGTAGGAATAAAAATGATTCGGCTTTCGGATGATTTGCTGGACGAACACTATGAACACCACAAAGACAAACCCTTCTTCCCCGAGCTCAAGCAATTTATGCAACGCACGCCTGTAATCATAGTAGCTCTCCGAGGCGAAAACGCTGTGGATACTGTGCGAGAGCTAGCCGGCGCCACCAATCCCGCAGAGGCGGCAGCCGACACTATTCGCAAAAATCACGGCACCGATGTCCAGGAAAATGTTTTACATGCTTCCGACTCGGTCGAAAATGCAGAAGCTGAGCTAAAAAGATTTTTTAGAGAAGATGAAGATGCTGAAGAACTAAAAAAGGAGCTTAAAAGAATTAAGAGTGATTGTGAAAACTATAAGAAAGCTGTGAAGATGCTTAAGGGGAAGCTGAAAGCAAAAAAAATCACTGCTGACGAAATTAAGTAAAAGTTGAGTTTGGAAAATGGGACTAGTTGGCAGGTTCTAGGTTCTAGTTTGTAGTTTTTAGAATTTTGTAAACTGCTTACTGTAAACTGACAACTGCAAACTCCTATGAAACGTAGCGAAATTTTTTTCAACGCTCTGAAAGTTCCCGTTGATTTTGCGGCAACAGTCGGCGCGTTTTTTCTCGCAAGGATTTTGCGATTGCACCCGACTTTTCTTTCGCAATTTCAGACTCCCGCAGACACGAATCTCAGCTTCGAAGGTTTTGTAGAGTTCACGGGAATCGCTGCCGGAATTTTAGTTTTGATTTTCGCGTGGAACGGTTTGTATCGAATGAAATCCAGCGGGTTCGCAAAAGATTTTCGAAAGATAATTTTCCTCGTCGGCGCGTGGCTGCTGATTTTGACTGCCTATTTTTTCTTTCGGCGGGAATTCTTTTTCTCGAGGCTCGCGATCGCTTACACGGGAATTCTCGCGATTTTTTTAATTTTGGCAGGACGAATTTTGATTCAAATTTTGCAGCGGATTTTTTGGAAATTCGAAATCGGGGTGGTGAAAGTTCTAGTGATTGGAACGAACCCAAATTCCCTTCTCCTTGGAAAATTTTTCGAACGAAAGCCGCGTTTCCGTTTCGCCGGATTTTTGGAAGTGGGAAAACTCCCACACTCTTTCCCGATAAATCCGATCGGCGAACTCGCCGACTTCGAGAAAATCGTGAAACAAAGACAGATCGGAGAAGTCGTCCTCGCCAGCCGAAAACTTTCGAACGAAAAAATGCGCGAGCTGCTCACTTTTTGTCGGATAAATCACCTTGAATTCAGTTTCGTGCCCGACCTGCTCGAAGTGCCGCAGAAAAATGTGGAGGTGGAAACTCTGCTCGGCATTCCGTTAATTTCACTCCGCCCCACTCCTCTCACTGGCTGGGGGAGGGTTTTGAAACGAATTTTTGATTTAATCGTCGGAATACTCACGCTTGTTTTGACTTTTCCAATTTGGTTCGCGACGGCAATCGCGATTAAATTCGATTCGCGTGGGAGCATTTTTTTTACGAGAAAAGATGACGGCACGAAAGTTTTGCGGGTGGGAAAACACAATCGGCAATTTTGTTTCGTGAAGTTTCGCTCGATGCGGGCGAAATCCGACTCGCTCCGTTATTCGAAAGAATTAGCGAACAAAAATCGGCGTGCCGGAAGTCCGCTGGTCAAAATCGAAAACGATCCAAGAATCACGAAAGTCGGAAAATTTATTCGAAAATATTCGATTGACGAGCTACCGCAGCTTTTGAATGTTTTGGCGGGAAAAATGAGCCTTGTCGGACCGCGTCCGCATCTGCCGGAGGAGGTGGCGAGATACCGTCCGCATCACCGCCGCGTGCTGGAAATCAAACCGGGCATCACCGGTCTCGCGCAGATTTCAGGCAGGAGCGATCTCGATTTCGAGGAGGAAGTGAAGCTCGACACGTGGTACATCGAAAATTGGAGCGTCTGGCTGGATCTGAAAATTTTGTGGAAAACAGTCGGGGTGGTGGTATTTCCGAAACATCGAGAGTGAATCAAGCTTCTCCTCGCGCCTCTAACCCAATTCTACGCAGCTCCGCAGCCGAAGTCTGCTCATATTCACCTCTGCGATACTGAGCTTCGTTTTTCTCACACTCGCGCCAAAAATCCTTAATCTCTTTAGTTTTCTTGCGGTCTAGTTTTTTTATTAATTCATACAACATATCTGCCAATCGCACGATTCTTTCAGAAGGGATAATCTTTCGAAATCTCCTTATCTTCACCGCGCTTTTTTGATTTGCAAATTCTTTTATCATCTCTTCATACTGTCTCCAAAGAGAATTAGGCATATTTGTTTTAATGTCAAAAAATTTCAGTCCATCTTGGGAAAGCGCATTGGTGTTTTTAGCTAAGGAGATAATGTATCGAGAATCTATATTATTTTGCTTGAGTTTCGCAATAATCGAATTTGGATTTTCCTTCAAAAGCTGAAAAATGAAGTTGTAAAAATCAATAAAAATCTTTTTCTCATCTTCAAGTTCTATCAATTTTTGAGTCCTCGGATTTTTGATTCCAATTTTTTCTTTTTGTAATTTTCGAATATCTCTAAGAATATTTTTTTGATCTTTTTTGGAATTTAATAATTTTAATAATTCCCTTTTTTCTTTTCCTGCTAATTTATACTTTTGATTATCAAAAAAAGGCATTGCTTCGCGAAATGCAGTAAATTTTTTGAGTTGCGGAAGATCGTCCTTGATTTGACTTTTGGACTGAAAAATATTTCTTATCCGATGGCAACGATTTTGAAATTCGCGAGTGATGTAACTTTTTTGCACAATATTTTTTGTACCTTCAGATTTTCCGTATACTTTCCAAAAAAGAGCATGCGGAGCAATTTTATTTTCTTTGATAAAATTTTTTAAAATATCACCAATATCCCACATAATTTCAAGAGCAACAGTTCCTGAAATAATATTTCTGTTTTGCACATACTGATTGTATAACGGAGTGATAGTCTGTATTAATAAAGCTATATTCATGAGTTTTATTCATTAAAATCTGAAAGGTTTTGCCCCTCGCACTCTTGAAGACCAAATTCGGCTTCATAAATATAATCTACCAATTCATCAAACATGTTTTTATTGTATTCTGGTTGACCATTTTTTGTATAAAATTTATCCATAGAATGCACAGTTACCTGCCCAGCAACATAAGTTATGAGGCTCTGCGAAATTTGCTCATTCCCAACTCTTGATCGTTTTATCCTTTTTTGAAAATCTGGATGTTTGCGAAAAATTCTAATGTCTCCGCCAATAAGTTGGGATCGAAGAATTTCATTATTTTCGTTAGTTGGTGGCTCATTGTTATTAATTTGAATATTGAAACCGCTTTTCTTTTTTTCTCCCCCTTTAAAACCTGTATCTTCAAAAGGATTGTCAGCCTCCTTATCAGAGGCAAAATCTCCCTCACCTTTTCCGCTAGAAATATCATTTCCTACTTCTCCGCTTGGACCACTGCCCTCTCCCTCGTTTTCACCACCCCACCCTTCACCACCAACTCCTTTATTATTCTCTCCCCTATCTTTTCCTCCAAATCCCTCATTAAATGATTGTCCTGATCCACCTTTTTGAAGATTAATTTCATTTCCAGATAAAAATTTTGTTCTATAGTTTAAAAGTAATTTTTTAGATAATTTGGAAAATATACTATTTAATTTATCTTCAAATTTTTTATAATGCTTGTCGGCTGATTCCTTATTAACGTCTTTTACAAATTCTAAAATTAATAACTCTAATTCTTCTAAGGAGTCGAAAAGTGCTTTTGATTTATCATTATTTTTAAAATCATTTCGAGCAATCGTTGGCTCCAAATAGTCAGATAAATCGATATACCCAGTCATATTAGGATGTCCCCAAATATCAGGCTTATGCTTTGATTTAAATTGTTTTATATCTTTTACCTCTGCTATTCTTCTGCCCTTTACCATAAAAACAGGAGGCTTATTGATCGCTTTTCCTTTTGTAACTTTCAAAAAAATATTAATTGGTTTCGGGACAATTAGTTTGACTTTTTTTGGATATTTTCGCCCCTTTATAAAATGCAGCTCTTTTAGAGACTCCCTATATTCTTCGCCCTCATATTGATTGTAATCAAATGGTTTACAAATATATTCTTCGCCGTTTTGACTTATAAGTTTTATTTGTAAATTTTTCCGAGCCAACAAGAGTTCAAAGTGTTTTTCAATTTCATTCTGAATTTCTCCAGTGTCAATTTGCTTCCACATGCTTTTATCAAATTCTGACAAAACGACTTTGGTTCCCGAAGAATATGAATATTTAGTAATTTTTGGATCAGGAAATTGTACATTTTCTATTTCTTTTGTATCAAATTGTTCTCTTTTTATCTCGATCATTTGAGCATTCTTGTCTTTTTTAAGTTTAGAAAATATTTCTAATTTTCCACATGCTGCCATAAAAGAATAAATACCAAGC
>JBDRIC010000111.1:0-4454 GCA_043816245.1 Patescibacteria group bacterium | reverse complement strand
GGTTCTGCTTTTACGAAAAAAGTAAGCGAGCCAGTATCCTGGCAAATCGGGGTTTTTTGATTTTGGGCGAGTTCGATATTTTTTAGAATCACTTCCAAACTCAAGTTCCCGCACGACCCCCGCTTTTGCGAGGGTAAGGTTTTACTTTCTGAATTCCGCGCCTGAATCAAAGCTTCGACGACATCGGCGGGAAGATTTGTCGAAGTTTCGCGGATGAGTTCGAGAATATTTTTTTCAAACACCTGCGTATTTTAGCGCGAAGCGGGAACTCTCCAAGTCCACACGCAAAAATAGCCCCCACAAGTGGAAGCTATTCTCTAATCCAGAAACTTTGACTATCTGAATTGCAAGCAACTCAAACGATCTCGGTAACTGAACTGCTTATGGTTTATCAAATTCGGTGACAAAATGCAAATCTTTTTTTGAGCAATGACCCTCCATTTCGGAAAAATAAACCTGCTTCAATCTTCAAAAAATTTTCAAATCCCAAATCAGTCGGCAGAATAATTTCCACTCATAATAACTCCATCCTCCACTTTCCAATTTCCACTTTCCAAGCTTTGGTGCCCGGGAAGGGAATCCGCCTTCGCTCTACATTCCGCTTCGCTCCACTACGAGCTACGGCGGACAGGTCGAACCCTATTTTTTTATTGGTGCCGGAGGTGGGACTTGAACCCACAAGCCTTGCGGCACACGATTTTGAGTCGTGCGTGTTTACCAATTTCACCACTCCGGCATATTTTTTAAATATTAAGCGCGCCTGCCCTCCGACTTGTCCTCCGTCTTGTCCTCCGAAGTCGGAACGAAGTAGGAAGCCCGAAGGCGTAGGATGGGTCTACCAATTCCGCCACCCGGGCATTTTTAATTTTTTACTCAAAACTTTTTTCGACACAATTTTTAACAACTCCTCCGTCCGCTGCGTCGCCAACTTCTTTCATCACCGCGCCGATCAACATCCCCATTTTTGATTTGTCAGAAATCTGAAGCTCAGCTTTTTTCACCGCGACAATCTCGGCAATTTTTTCAGGATTAATTTGCGCTGGCAGATATTTTTCGAGAATCGGAATTTCATTTTTTTCCTTTTCGGCCAATTCTATCCGACCACCTTTCTCGAATTGCTCAATCGAGTCGCGCCGCTGCTTCACCATCCACTTCACGATTTTCACAATTTCCGAATCCTCAAGCTCCCGCTTCGAATCACCGGAAACCTCCTCTTTCATCACTTCCGCTTTCAACATCCGCAGAACTTCTTTTTTCAGCTCCTCGGAATTTTTCATCGCAGCAGTCAGATCAATGACAATTTGGGATTTAAGGTTCATCGCAAAAAATTAAAACGAAAGAAGATTACTAAAAAATCAGCTTTTCCGCTAGCATTCTCTATGCTCTATACTCTAAGCTCTAAGCTACTAACTACAAACTTTCAATGATGTTTTTGGATGAAATCGAAATCGCGCTGAAAGCTGGAAAAGGCGGAGCTGGAGCTGTGAGTTTCCACCGCGAGAAATACATCACGAAAGGTGGACCGGACGGCGGGAACGGCGGGAGCGGCGGAAATATCATCATCCGCGCGACCGCAAATCGCAACACCCTCCATCACTTTAAGGGCGTGAGAATTTTTGCGGGAGAAAATGGGGAAGGCGGCGAAGGCTGCAATCGCGCGGGAAAATCAGGAAAGGATTTAATCCTCGAAGTCCCTGTCGGCACGCTAATTTTGGAAAACGGAAAGTTAATTTACGATCTCATAAAAGATGGAGAAAGTTTCCTCGCGGCGCGCGGCGGACTCGGCGGGAAAGGCAACGCGAATTTTTGCAGCTCCACGAGGCAGCTCCCGCGATTCGCGGAATTGGGAGAACCGGGCGAGAAACGAAAATTGAAACTCGAATTGAAACTCCTTGCGGATGTCGGAATAATCGGACTGCCGAGCGTCGGAAAAAGCACTTTAATTTCCGTGATTTCGAGCGCGCGACCCAAAATCGCGGATTACCATTTCACCACCCTGCAACCGAATCTCGGAGTAGTAAATCACCGCAGCGAAACTTTTGTCGTCTCCGACATGCCGGGTTTGATCAAAGGTGCTTCCCGAGGAAAAGGTTTGGGTCACCAATTCCTCAAACACGCCGAACGGGTCCGGATTTTTTGGCATCTCGTCGATGGGAATTCGCAAACTCCGCTCACCGATTACAAAACAATTCGCGAAGAGTTGCGGAAATTCAACCCGAAGCTGGCAGAGAAACCGGAAGCAGTGGTAATCTCAAAAGCCGATATTCTCGATGAAAATATTCTCAAAAAACTCGCGCGAAAATTCGAGGAGAAGTTTGGAGAAAAAGTTTTTGTGATCGCCGCGCCTACCCACCGCGGAATCGAAGATTTACTGAATCATACAATTCAAAAACTTCAAGAAATTAAAAAAGCAGAATCCCAACTACCAACTACCAACTACCAACTACCAACCTATCGTCCGCATCTCGAGTTGAAATCGAAAACATTTTCGGTTCGCCGGAAAAATAAAAAACTATTCCTCGTCGAGGGTCCGCGAATTGAGCAAATCGCCGTGATGTCCGACCTCGCGAATCCGGAGGCTCTCGCGCGAATGCAAGATGTTTTGAAAAAAATCGGGGTGAATCACGAATTGCACCGACTGGGAGCAGAGGAGGGCGCGCAAATTGAAATCGCGGGAAAACGATTCGAATGGTGGGGGTGAGGAATTTTTAGTTTGCAGAAACGCGATTTATCGGATTTTGCGGAATAAACCCAAACTTCCCACCAAACCCACATCCTCTTTTAGTTTTGTGATTTTAATTTTGGTTGGAAGAAATTTTGCGATTTGCTTCACTCTTTTGTTTTGTTTACACGCGATTCCCCCGCCAAAAACAATAAGCGAGGGTTGGCGAGCCTCGATAACTTTTTGCAAACCTTTCGCGAAGTTTGCACAAACTTCCTTCCACTCTTTTTCGTTTAAATTTTTTGCCTCTTTTTTGTAGTGTTTGCTAATCCCTTTTCCCCCACAAAAAACCTCCAAACAACCTCGCTTCCCGCACCCACACTTCCCTCCTCTCGCATCGAGAAGTTGGTGACCGATTTCGAAGTTTTCAAGTTTTAAATTCTTCTTCTCGAAACTCACGAAACTTCCTCCCACCCCACTTCCCCAAATCACAAAAAGAAAATCCTTTCCCTTACTTTCTCCAAACAAAGCTTCTCCAAGTGAGGCAACCGTCGCGTCGTTTTCGAGAATCACCTCGCAACGAAACTTCCGCGCTAAATCTTTTTGAAGAGGTTTGCGATTCCATCCAAGAAGATTGGGCGAAAGTTTGAGAGAGGTTTTGGCGAGATTCAACATTCCCGCCACCCCCACTCCGATTCCCTCGATTTTTTTAGAAGTGAGTTTCACAATCACTTCGCAAAGATTCTCAAAATCTTTGGAATAATTTCCACTATTTTGAAATTGAATGCGTTTGATAATTTTGGGTTTGGCGGGAGAAACAAAAAGCGCAACTCGCGAATTACTCCCACCGATATCCACTCCTATGAACATATAATTATGTTAGCAAATTTGAGTTAAAATCCTCGCAATGCAAAAGCAAATCGAAAGCTCTTTCGGTTCGTCGCAAAAATAAAAATCTTTTTATCGTCACCAGTATGTGAATTGAACAAATCGCGATAATGTAGGATTTTACGAATCCTGAAGCGATCGCGAGGATGCAGGATGTTTTGAAAAAATTCGGCATCGGTCGGGAAATCCGCCGACTAGATAGAACAGAAGGAGCGAAAATCGAACTTACTGGAAAGCGGTTCGGATGATGGGACTAATCTTCCTTTTCTTTTTTGGAAAAACCAATCACCAACTCACCATTTTCTATTTTTGCAAAAACACATTTTTCTGAATTTGGATTTGCAATTCCTTCGAAAAGTAAAGTCTCTTTTTCAAATATTTTTGGAGAAATCACTTTTCCGGTTTTTCTACAAATATCGAAAAGACGATCCAAAATCTTCCTTGTTATTTTGACAATCTTAACTTCTTGAGACTCTTTTTGATCTTCGGGATTAGTTTGAAAATAAGTTGTTTCCACAAAGTTTCTCATTAATTTTTTTAACATTTCAAAATCTGTTTCACTTTCTCCCCATTCTACCTTTGGTCTAAATTTATAGCCACTTCGGACATCTTCACTCCCTCGAATTTCAATCAGAGTTTCGTTTAATTGGGATCAAGAGAAAAACAGTTTGAGAAAATATTTGGAGATTCCTGTCCGCCGCGGCGGATTCCATAATCGTGCTGCTAGAAACTAACCCCCAAATGGAAGGTGGAAAGTGGAAAGTGGAAAGTGGATGTTGGAAAAACATTCACGAATAAAATCGTGGAGATTCGAGATGTCATTTCCGCTTTCTCAAATCACGCTAACTGTCTGAACCACTGATTACGCTGATTTAATGATTAACTATGATTCTCCGCCTGCCAT
>JBDRIC010000110.1:0-9847 GCA_043816245.1 Patescibacteria group bacterium | reverse complement strand
CATGGGCGCCGGGCGGTCCGCCGCAAGCCGCGCCGGGCGATGGGAATGTTTTTCTGGAAGAAGTGCTTTGGACGAAAAATGGTCCAGCCAAGATTTTTTACAACGGCGGCAAAGTTGGCATCGGGACGACGACGCCGGGAGACAACTGGAAACTTGATGTTATTGCTAATACTGATGGGAGTCATTCAGGAGGTATCCGTATTCTCGGTGATGAATCCATAACCGCAGGCGTAGGAAGAGCGCGCATTTCCTTTGAAGATGCGGGAACGCAAACACGATGGAATGTGGGAACTTTTGGTGACGCTTCATATGAAGGGGGAGATAAATTCGGAATAAATCTTTCTTATTTTGAGGGTGTATACAAGGGGTTACCTAAATTTATCATAGACTCCAACGGCAACGTCGGCATCGGGACGACGGCGCCAACGCAAAAGTTGGATGTAGCGGGGAATGTGAGGGCAACCTCATTTTTGTATTCGTCAGACGCAAGTTTGAAAGAAAATGTTGAGATTATTCCTGATGCCTTGAATAAGATTGAACGATTAGAAGGGGTCTCTTTTAGTTGGAAAGAAAATGGACAAGTGGGATTAGGTCTTATCGCCCAGGACGTGGAAGCGGTATTTCCCGAGCTAGTTTCAACAGACGCAGAATCAAAGCTAAAGTCAGTTCAGTACGGCAACCTAGTTGCTCCGCTAATTGAGGCGGTCAAAGAACAGCAAGAACAAATTGAGAATCAGCAAATTGAAATAGAAAAAATGCAAGTGGAGATCGGAGAGCTCAAAGAATCAGTTAAAAACTAAGTTATTCGTAATGTTCAAAAAATCTATAAAATATTTGTTACTCGTTTTGTGCGGCATTGCTTCAACGTCGTTGGTTGTTTATGCAATCAACACAGTGGCGACAGGGTATAAAAGTACGGCTAGTTCAAGTGTTACTATAGACGCTCATAGTGTTTGCAAGGTGGTGAACAATAATAGCGGAAGCACTTATTTTGTTCCCACCAAAACAGCGACTGAATGGTCTAATTTTCGCAGTTATTTGCCCAGCAGTGTTACTTTGAGCACGTGTTATACTTATTCCTATACCTCATGGTCTTGCGGAAGTTGTTCTAAAACTTGCGGGGGAGGAACTCAGACATGCACACGTTCATGTAAGAGAAGCGATGGAACAATCGTAGCTTGTAGTTATTGTGGTGGAGTTTGTTCTAAAACACAGAGTTGTAATACGGGGGCATGTCCCACCTATAATACTCGTTGGGTACATGTTGGAGGATCATGGAAATCGGCATGGTGGGTACACGATAGTGCTCATTGTCACCACACACGGGGCTGTGATTGCAATGGTTTAAATTATTGCGGAACTTATTCAAATGGACAAACAACAATACACTGGCCATATAATAATTGTGCTAACGCTACTTGGACGATAAAATGCGAAGCGGTCCAAAGATAAAAGCTGCAAACAGCTCAAACGATCTCTGCGTTGAGATCAATTCACTTTCGCCAAAAACTCTCGCAGTTCTTCCGCCTCGCTTCCGCGAAAAATTTCTTTTTCGGTGTCGTCAAAAATCAAAATCGTCGGCGCTGACTCGACGTTGAATTTTTTGATCTGCTCTGCGAAATGAAGAGAACTGTTGTCGATAACCTCGCCTTCAAATTTTAAATTCTCCGCCACAAAACTTTTCATCGCGGGACACTTCGGACAAGTAGCAGTGGTGAAGAGCAAATATTTCACGAGAACTTTTTAATAAATTCTGAATTCGCGCTCTTTGATTCTGAAAAGTGGAGACGCGAATAGTGTTCCGATTTTTTACCCACGTTGAAGTTCGCGACCGGACGGTGATAGCCCATCACGCGCGTCCAAACTTCGCAGCGCGTTCTCTGAGATTCTATCTCGCTGGTTGTTGGTTGGTTGGCCGTAGAAGAAGCTGTGGTTTGCATTTTTTGGAAGTTAAAAAAATTTAAGAACTTAAAAAATTATTTTTCGCTTTTTTAGAAAGTCTCTCCAGTTTTTTGCCGAAAGGCTCGTCTATTTGTGCTGGCACAACACGCTTTTTTATTTCTTTAATGTGTCTCTCTGGCGGCAATTCCTCTGGCATCGTCCCCCCAATATCTTTAATTGTTTGTCTAACCTTGCCGCCCACCATGCGATGAGTATTTTCTGCACTCTGCTGCCCCACAAATCCTTTCTCGTTTAATTTCTTTTTAAGCTTGTCGTCGGTTTGAGTTATTCTAAAAAGATTCGCTGCCAGCTCCGTAGCGCCCGCTCTGTCGAGAATTTTATCATTACCAATCCCTTTTTTTCTTTGAACCTCCTTCGCTCTCATTCCATAAAGCCCAGTGTAACCCGCGTCGTTAAATTTTCCAAAATGGCTCACTCCGGAACTCTGAGCTGTTTCAAATAATTTTTTATTGTAGTCTGTGACCTCGCCCCGAATCAAAATCCTTTTTTGATCGTCGGTCAAACCATCATACAGTTCTTGCCTGCGTGTTTGAACTGCAAAATAAGTTTGTCCCATAGCCACTACCTCTTTTGTAGAATCTGCGTTTTGAACTATGAGGTAGCAGGCATATCGTGAAAGCTTTATGTTCTTTATTTTTCTTTCGGCTCCTGAGCCTATTTTGACCATTTCGAGCACATCCTCGAAATGGTCATCTATGCTCTGCTTGCTGCTTTTGCATGCTATTTTCGCCTTCTCGACAACGGACAAGAAAAATCTGTATTCGGAATATTCAAGAACTTTTGAGAGCTCCCTCGCTGTCCAATATTCAACCCCGTCTTCGTCAAGCTTTTTGAGCTCTTCAAAGTATTTATTCGGCGATGTAAGCGATTTTTTCATATTAGCTAACTGATTGAAGCAGAATTGACGGACACTTTTTTCGCCCCTCGACAAGCTCGGGACTTCGCCGCCGCTGAAACATAGGGGGCGTGCATTTTTTCATCGCGATCCATCCCCCCATAGCCAATCTCTTCGTCGCAAAGCGGACAGAAGTCATGCTCGCCCGCGAGGTAGCCGTGCTTCGGGCAAATGGAGAATGTCGGAGTAATGGTGATGTACGGCAGGCGGAAATTCGTGAGCGCTTTTCGCACAAGATTTTTGCAGGCTTCGGAATCGGAAATTCGCTCGCCCATGTAGAGGTGCAAAACTGTCCCGCCGGTGTACATTTTTTGGAGGTCATCCTGGTGCGCGAGCGCCTCGAAAGCATCGTCGGTGTATTCCACCGGCAACTGCGAGGAGTTAGTGTAATACGGTGCCTCCGGCGTGCCCGCTTGGATAATATCAGGGAAACGTTTGCGATCCTCCTTCGCGAAACGATACGTCGTGCCCTCCGCCGGCGTGGCTTCGAGGTTGTAAAGATTGCCGGTTTCGTTTTGAAACTCGGTTAATCTCGTTCGCATAAATTCAAGAATTTCGAGCGCAAGCTGCTTTCCTTCGTCCGAAGCAATATCGAATTTGTCGCCAGAAAAATTACGAACGCATTCGTTCATTCCGTTGATTCCGATTGTCGAAAAATGGTTGTTGAGTGTGCCGAGGTATCTTTTGGTGAACGGAAAAAGCCCGCGATCAATCCATTTTTGAATTTCTTCACGCTTCATTTCAAGTGAGGTTTTCGCAAGCTCCATCAAATGACCAATTCGATCAAGCAATTTTTGTTTGTTGCCTTTCGCCGTGTAGCCGACACGCGCGGAATTAATTGTCACGACACCGATTGAACCAGTCATCTCGGCGGAACCGAAGAGACCATTCCCGCGTTTGAGAAGTTCGTTCAAATCAAGCTGCAGCCGACAGCACATCGAACGGACATGGTTCGGTTTGAGGTCGGAGTTGATGAAATTTTGGAAGTACGGCATCCCGTATTTCGCGGTCATTTCGAAAAGCAAATCTGTGTTCTGTCCTTCCCAGTCGAAATCAGTGGTGATGTTGTAAGTCGGGATCGGAAAAGTGAACACGCGCCCTCTCGCATCGCCTGCCGTCATCACTTCGATGAAAGCGCGATTGATGATGCCCATTTCTTCCCCTAGTTCGGAGAATTTATATCCGAAAGGTTTGCCACCGAGCAGCAGCCGCTTCTCGCGCAAATCTTCGGGACAACTCCAGTCGAGCGTGATATTAGTAAATGGAGTTTGGGTCCCCCACCGCGATGGCACGTTGAGATTAAAAACAAAAGATTGAATATTTTGGTAAACGTAATCGTACGTTTTGCGATCAATGTAGCTTTGTCGCGCTTCCGGCGTTTCGAATTGCGCGCCCGTTTTTTCGAGCGAGTCTTCGATTTCGAGCGAGTATTTTTTGACGAAAGGCGCGAGATAAGTGTCGAATGAGCTGAATGCTTGCGCGCCCGCCCACTCATTTTGGAGCGAGCCGAGGAAATTGACCATCTGACTCACGGCAGAGGAGAGATGTTTCGGCGGCTTCGATTCGGTTTTGCCGAGCAACCCGTTGAAGCCTTCCTCAAGCAGCCCGCGCAAACTCCAACCGGCGCAATAACCGGAAAACATATCGAGATCGTGGATGTGATAATCGCCGTTGCGATGCGCGTCGCCGACATTTTTCGGGTAAATGTGGGAAAGCCAATAATTCGCTGTCACCTTTCCGGCGGTGTTTAGAATCATCCCGCCAAGCGAATAGCCCTGATTCGAATTCGCGTTCACCCGCCAGTCCAGTTGATTTAAATATTCGTCCATTGTTTTTTCGACTTCGACCACCACGTCGCGATCCGCCCGTTGCTCCGCCCGCTTCTCACGATAGAGAATAAAAACCTTCGCAGTCGTCGGATGACCAGCGTTGATGAGAACTTTTTCGACAAGATCTTGGACTTCTTCAACCGTGGGTACGGCATCTTCTTTTTCCAGTTCGAGAACAACTTGCGCTGCCAGTTGTTTCGCTTTTTCCAAATCACTCCCGCCCGCCGCTTTTGCGGCCGAGAAAATCGCTTTTTCAATTTTGGCTAAATCGAAATCAACGATTGCGCCATTGCGTTTTTGAATTTTGTGAGCAGCCATCTTGGGGGAAGAAAGTTAATAAACCACAAGATATTGTGGATCATGAGGAAGCAAACTACAATATATCAGATATTTAGAGTGATTTCAATGAATTTGGGGTTGCAGAATTAAGGTGAAGGTTTTTGGGTGTAAGAAGATTTCAATTTTGCCCCACCCGCACTAAACTTAGCAAGACTTATTTTCCAGATGCTTCATAAATTTCTCAATAAAATTCTCGGTGATGCCAACGCGACGGAGATAAAAAAACTCCAGCCTCTCGTCACGCAAATTAACGAAATTGAAAAAGGTCTGCATGCCCTTTCTGACGAGGAGCTGCGAGCGAAGACCGCTGAATTTCGCGAGCGGGTGAAAGGCGGAGAGAGTCTGAATGATTTATTGCCCGAGTCTTTCGCCGTCGTGAAAAATGCGTGCCGCCGGCTGATGGGGCGAAAGTGGGAAGTGCGCGGGAGAGAAACCGCGTGGAGCATGATTCCTTTTGATGTGCAGCTAATCGGCGGAGCGACCATCCACGAGGGACAGATTGCCGAGATGAAAACGGGCGAAGGCAAAACTCTCGTTTGCACGCTTCCCCTTTATTTGAATGCTTTGGAAGGAAAAGGCTGCCATCTCGTGACGGTGAACAATTATTTGGCGAGAAGGGATGCCGAATGGATGGGGGGGTTATTTGAATTTTTGGGAATGACGGTAGGCATACTCGATCACGGCATTTCGGCAGAAGAGAGAAGCGCGGCTTACCAATGCGACATCACATACGGCACGAATACTGAATTCGGCTTCGATTACCTCCGCGACAATATGGCCCGGCGAAAAGAAGAGCTTGTGCAGCGCGAATTGAATTATGCGATCGTGGATGAAGTCGACAGCATTTTGATTGACGAGGCGCGCACGCCGCTGATTATCTCCGCGCCTGCGGAAGAGTCCACGAGTAAATATTCAAAATACGCGCAGCTCATCACGAATCTTGAAAAAGACAAACATTACGAGCTCGACGAAAAAGCCAAAACCGCCACCCTCACCGAGGAGGGCATCGCCAAGATGGAGGAGCTGCTCGGGCTGTCGAACATTTACACTGAAGCGGGATTCACGGAAGTCCACCACATCGAGGCGGCGCTGAAGGCGAACGCTGTTTTCAGCCGCGACAAAGATTATGTCGTGAAAGACGGCGAGATTCTGATTGTGGATGAATTCACGGGAAGATTGATGCCGGGTCGGAGATATTCGGATGGACTACACCAAGCCCTCGAAGCAAAAGAAAATGTGGAAGTGCGGCGGGAGTCAAAGACACTCGCGACGATCACGCTGCAAAATTATTTCCGGCTGTACTCGAAGCTTGCGGGAATGACCGGCACTGCTCTCACCGAGGCGGAAGAGTTTGTGAAAATTTACAATCTAGAGTGTCTCGCGATCCCGACAAATCAAGAGGTGGCGCGGCTTGACCTCCCCGATTCGGTTTACAAAAGCGAGCAAGGAAAGTTCCTCGCGACGGTGGCGAAAATTAAAGAGCTGCATGAGAAAGGACAGCCAGTTCTCGTCGGCACGATTACGATTGAAAAATCAGAAATGCTTTCGGCACAGCTTTTGCGGAACGGTGTCCCTCATAAAGTTTTGAACGCGAAGCATCACGAGAAGGAAGCGGAGATCATCGCGCGAGCGGGCGAACGGGGTGCGGTCACGATCGCCACGAATATGGCCGGGCGCGGGACAGACATCAAGCTCGGTGCGGACGTGGCGGGACTGGGTGGGCTTTTTATTCTCGGAACGGAGCGACACGAGAGTCGGAGAATCGACAATCAGTTGCGCGGGAGGTCGGGGCGGCAGGGCGATCCTGGCGCGAGCCAGTTTTTCGTGTCAATGGAGGACAGCTTGATGCGACTCTTCGGCGGGGAAAAAATGCAGCGGATGATGGAGTTTTTGAAGGTGCCGGAAGACATGCCGATTGAAAATAAAATGATTTCGCACTCAATCGAGTCCGCGCAAAAAAAGGTGGAGGCGCACAATTTTGATATTCGCAAGCACCTCGTGGAATACGACGATGTGATGAACAAGCAGCGCGAGATTGTTTACTCGCGACGGCGGAAGATTCTCGAGCACGAAAACATCGCGGACGAAATTCAAGAAATTCTTGAAAAAGAAGCGCGTGGAATCGTGGATGCCTTCACGCTGAATCGGAAGCGCGAAGATTGGGATTTGAACGAGGCGGCGAAGCAGCTCTCGTCGATTTTTGAAAATGCGGAGAACCCGCTCAACGCAGATAAATTGGGAGAATTTTTGAAGCAGCCAGAATTGCAAGATTTCGCGGCAAAATATTTGAAAGCTGCTTACAAGTCTCGCGAGGAAATGTTGCCGAATGTCGAAGCGCTCCGTTTCGCAGAACGGCAGATTTACCTGTCAACGATCGATCGACTGTGGATGGAGCATCTCGAAAACATGCGTTCACTTCGTGAAAAGGTTTCGCTCCGCGGTTTCGGGCAGCGCGACCCGCTAATTGAATACAAAAATGAGGCGTACCTTTCTTTCGAGGAATTATTGGGAAATGTTCGAGGAAACACAATCCACGCGTTGTTTAAATTAAAGGTAGAGGAAGCCCCCACTCCAATTGCTTCGAACATCCCGAAGCGGATTTTTACAAACGAGGGGAGCGTGGAGGATATTTTGACAGGAGATCGGGAGCTCACTCCCGAGCAGCAAAAAACAATTCGACAAACCGCGCAGCAGTTTTTGAAAGTGGATGAGAGAATAAAGAATCTCGGTCGTACGGGTGTCGTGAAAATTCAAGCGGACGAGACGAAACAGAGCACCCCCGCGAAGGCGGAAAATCCCACCATTATCCGCGTGAGCGGGGAAGAGAATTCGCAAACCTCAACCCCTTCAGCGCCGATTCAAAAAGCAGGGAGAAACGACCCCTGTCCGTGCGGCAGCGGAAAGAAATTTAAGAAATGTTGCGGAAAAAATATTTAACTGATTTTTTCAGAAACTTTTTTCATTAATTTAAGATAAATCTTCAAGCGGGAATATAGTTCGTTTGCTAATTTTTCATTGTAGGTGTGAACCGAAAGATTTCGATCGTTAGCCATCTTGATGGCCAGCTCAACTTCTTCATCTTTTAAAATTTTTTCATTTCTAAGCTCACGCATACAGTCTTTTGGTGAATAAGTAAAAATTCCTTTTTCGTTTAAAAAAATCTTTACCACCTTCCAAAAAAGCTCAAATGAATATTCAAATCTTTGAATCGCCGCATCGCGAGTAAACTCTGTTTTAGTTTCGGCTAAAGCTTTATTCAAACTTGCAAGCGCTTTTTTGAGTTGACCACTTTTTAGTTGGATTAAAGAAGCGGGATGAGTTGAATTACTTGCAGGCATTTTAAAATATTTACAAAAGAAGATGTCGGCTTACTCTGTCTAATTTTTTCAATTCAACCATTTTACTTCATGATTAAAAACATAATCATGAAAACTTTTTTCGGTTTTTGTGAAATCCACTAAGTCAACTTTGTAAGGAAAAGTTGATTCTTCTAGCTCGTCCTGAAGTATATTTAATTGCTTCGCGTCAACTCTACCCGTGAAACCGACATCAACATCAAAAAAAAATCTTTGATTTTTTATAGATGATCCAAATATAAACGCACGCGTTTTACGCGAATCTATGTGCTTAAAAATTATCTCGCGAAGCCTTTGTAAATATTTATCTTTCATCGTTTTTTATTTTAGATTTTATTTCCCCGCTCGCCAAATCGCATATTCGAGTGAATCAACCAACGCCTGCCAACTCGCCTCGATAATATTTTCCGAACAACCACTCGTACTCCAACTTTCCACGCCGTTTGAACTTTCGACCAAAACGCGCGTCTTCGCCGCCGTCGCCGCATCCGAATCGAGAATCCGAACTTTGTAATCTTTCAGCCCAACATTTTGAATTTGCGGAAAAAACTTACCCACCGCCCGCCGAGTCGCGATGTCCAGCGCGTTGACCGGACCATTCCCGCTCGCCGCGTACTCGCGGATTTCTTCGCCGACCTTCAATTTCACCGTCGCTTTTGCCTCCCCGCTTTTAAAATTAATCACAAAATAATCCAAAACTTCAAAAGGCGCTTTATAATTTTTTTGCGAGCGGAGAATTAAAAGGGCAAAACTAGCCTCAGCCGTCTCAAAATAAAATCCTTGATTTTCCATTTGTTTAATTTGTTTAAGAATTTCGCGAGTTTGTTGAGACCGAGGAATAAGCTTGAACCCTAATTTTTTTGCGACTTCAACAACATTCGACTTCCCGCTTAATTCAGAAATCGTAATTCGAGAAACATTCCCAACTAATCCCGGGCTGATGTGTTCGTAACTTTTGGAATTTTTCAAAACAGCCGAGGCGTGAATCCCACCCTTATGAGTAAAAGCATTGGCGCCTACAAATGGCTGATTTTTTTGCGGCGGAAGATTCGCGAGTTCGAAAATATAATTCGAAAGTTGGGTAATTTTCGCGAGATTCGCGGGTGGAATAATTTTATAACCCTGCTTAATTTGTAAATTTGGAATAATCGTCCCAAGATTCGCATTCCCACTTCTTTCCCCGAGACCATTTAAACAGCCCTGGATTAATTCCACACCTTCTTCAACCGCAGCTAAAGAATTCGCCACTGCTAAACCACAATCATTATGGGTGTGGATACCGAGCGGTGTTTTAATTTCTTTTTTAACTTCGCGGATTATCCCTCGAATTTCTTTTTCTAAACTCCCGCCATTCGTGTCGCATAAAGTCAAATTCATTACTCCCGCTTTTTCCGCGATTTTTAAACATTCCAAAGTAAATTTTGGGTTTGATTTAAACCCATCAAAAAAATGTTCCCCGTCAAAAA
>JBDRIC010000109.1:0-5850 GCA_043816245.1 Patescibacteria group bacterium | reverse complement strand
TGTCATTATTGTGGGCTATAACAAGAAATTAAAGAAAAAATTTGAATTTCCAGAACCGCAAAAATATAAACCTGTATTGAAAGACGCTATTTATGATTTGCGTTTAGCAAAACCTGCGTTAGATAAAAATAAAACAAATGGCGATGTGTTAAAAATTCCAAATCACGAATACATGAATGGCGGTTTTTCTTCAATTTATATGTCGCGAAATCGTGTTCGTTCATGGGATGAGCCTTCTTTTACTATTCAAGCTGGCGGTCGCCATGCGCCAATTCATCCACAAGCTCCAAAAATGAAATTTATAAGTCAGAATAAAAGAATTTTTGTTCCCGGCAAAGAACATTTATATCGTCGCCTGTCTGTTCGAGAATGTGCAAGGATTCAAACATTTCCTGATGATTTTATTTTCAAATATCGTGATATTGCTGACGGATATAAAATGATCGGAAATGCTGTCGCGGTAAATTTTGCCCATCATTTAGCAAAAAAAATATATGCGGATCTCAAAAATAACAATTAAAAATTTTCGCGGAATTGAAAATTATTGTCACCCCTAACACCTCTGCCCAAAATCCAAAAAGTAACCCTAATTGTTGCAATCGTAACAAAAGGAATTTTTAAACTTCGCATGAAACATGGACATTGTGCGAAATATTCTACTCAATCACCACCCCCGCCCCCAACCTCTTAATCTCCGCCTCCAAAATCTCCCCCACCCCGACTTTGAACGGCACCTTCACCCGCTTCATTTTCTTCGCTGAAACCGGAATCAAAATCTCCACTACCGCCCCCGCCTCGCTTTTCGCGGAAACTAGGAGTTGTTTCAATTTCGGCAAAATCGCGGGGTCGGCATTCGCTGGAAGATTTATTTGAAGCGGTTTCGCGAGTTCAACTGCTTCGACTTTTTCGGAAATTTTGGGCTGCGCTTTTCCGTTTGAATCATCGAGAAAACCATCCGCCTCCGCTTTCGCGCGGATCTTTTCCAAGTCTAACTTTTTAATTTCGTGCGCGGAAATTTGGAAAACATCGTTGCGAAATTCCAATCTCCCTGTCGCCGTGAGCAACTCGTCTTTTTCAATTTGCTCGCCAAACTGCGCGAAAACTTTCGGAAAAACAGAAACCTCGATCGCCCCCGTCGGATCTTCGAGCGTGATAAAAGCCATCGTTTGCCCGCTTTTTTTCGTGACAAGTTTGCGAAAATTCGTGACAATCCCGCCGACGGTATGGGTTTTGCCGACATCTTTTTTGTTTAATTTTTCCGCGAGATGAATTTTTTTGCCGAGTGCTTTTCGCAAACCCGCGAGCGGATGCGCTGAAATATACATTCCCAGCAGCTCCTTCTCCCATTTCAATCGTTGTGAACGCGAAGCCGGTTCAACTTTTTTGAGTTTAAATTCCAGCTGCGGAGATTCCTCCCCGTTGCCGAAAAGTGAACCTTGATTTGTTTCAGCTTGATTTTTTACCGCTTTCGCGAAATCCGAGAGCGAGGAAGCGGAAGCTGCAATCGAAGCTCTTTCTCCGAGATCGTCGAGCGCGCCGGAGAAAGCGAGTGCTTCGAGAGTGCGTTTATTGATGACGGAAGGATCTACGCGACTAGCGAAATCAGCGAGGTCGGTGAATTTCCCGCCGCTCTCCCGCGCTTCGAGAATAGCGTGAATCGGTCCCTCCCCTACTCCTTTAATCGCATTCAAACCGAAACGGATGTCGCCGTCCGCCACGACGGTGAAATTCGCGAGCGACTCATTCACCGACGGCGGCAATACGCGAATCTGCATTCGCGCCGCCTCCTCGATGTCGATCGAGAGCCGATCCATATTTCCGTGATCGGAAGTAAGTAAAGCCGCGAAAAATTCGGAGGGATGGTGGGCTTTGAGATAACCGGTTTGATAAGCAATCAACGCGTAGCAAGCGGCGTGCGATTTATTGAAACCATAGCCGGCGAAAGGTTCGATGACGGCAAAAAGTTTTTCAGCCTCCCTCTTCGTGTGACCTTTTTTCACTGCGCCCTCGATAAATAATTTTCGCTGTTTGTCCAAAAGTTTCGGAATTTTTTTCGCCACCGCCTTGATCATCAGATACCCCTGTCCGAGTGAAAAACCGGAGAAAGCCTGCGCAATCTGCTGAACTTGCTCTTGATAAACCGCGATTCCGTGAGTTTCGCGCAGAAATTCTTCGAGAACCGGGTACGGATAGCGAACAGATTTCGGATTATTTTTTCCGCGGATGTAGGTGGGAATATTTTCCATCGGACCGGGTCGAAAGAGCGCGACCATCGCAATCAAATCTTCGAAGCGCGTCGGCTGCAAGTCTTTCAAATAACGCCGCATCCCGCTCGACTCGAATTGAAACACTCCTGTCGTTTCGGCTTTTTGAAAAAGTTCGAAAGTTTTTTTATCATCCATCGGCAGCGCGGAAATATCGATCTCGGTTTTGCGAGTGCGGCGGATGATGTTGAGACATTTTTGAATAATTGTGAGATTCCGCAACCCGAGAAAATCCATTTTTAGCAGACCGATATCGTCAATCGGATGCATCGAAAATTGCGTGATGATTTCATCGCTGTCACCCGGCGCGGTTTGCAGCGGCGTGTATTCCAGCAAACTTTTGTCGGCAATTACTACGGCGCAGGCGTGCACTCCCGCCTGCCGAATCACGCCTTCAAGCTTTTTGGCGATTGTCCAAACTTTTTTGAAAGGCTCGCGCTCCACCGCCTCGCGGAGCAGCGGCTCGATTTCGAACGCCTCGTCGAGAGTGATTCCCGGACGACTCGGGATGAGTTTTGTGAAATTATTCATCTCGGCAAATGACACGCCAAAAACTCGTCCAGAATCTTTCACCGCGGCTTTCGCGGCGAGCGTGCCAAAAGTGATGATCCGCGCGACGTGATCACGACCGTATTTTTCGGCAACGTATTCCAGCACTTCGTCCCGCCGGTTGTCGGCAAAATCAATGTCAATATCCGGCATCGACACTCGTTCGGGATTGAGAAAGCGTTCGAAAAGAAGACCGTAGCGGAGCGGATTCAAATCTGTAATCCCAAGCGCATACGCGATGATGCTGCCCGCCGCCGAACCGCGACCCGGTCCGACAGTGATTCCCGCTTCTTTCGCGTATTTGATAAAATCCCAAACAATGAGGAAATAACTTGCGAATCCCATTTTATTGATCACCCCAAGTTCATATTCCAGCCGCTCAATAATTTTTTTTTGCTCCTCTTTCGGAGGCGGAACAATTTTCTTCTGCGAACTATCAACCTGTCTGCCGACAGGCAAGGCTGCAAGCTGATCACTTTTTTCTTCAATTTCACTTCCATCGATTCTTTTGAATTCCGCCGGAATCGGAGTCCCGAACCGCCGATTCAAGCCCTCATAGCAAAGTTCTTTGAAATATTCTTCGGGCTGTTTTTGAAAAGGAGTGGAATAAGTCGGCAGCAGTCTCCGACCAAGCGGAAGCTCAACTTTGCAGCGGTCTGCAATTTCGAGAGTGTTGGAAATCGCTTCAGGAATATTTTCGAAATCTTCCCGCATCTCCTCCGGACTTTTCAGCGAAAAATCCTCGCCGCGCATCGACATCCGATTTGTTTCGGAAACGAGATTGCCTGTCTGCACGCAAAGCAAAACATCCTGCGCTTCGGCATCCTCGCGGCGGACATAGTGGCAGTCATTCGTGGCGACGAGCGGCACGCGCAATTTTTTCGCAAGCTCGACGACTCTCTCATTCGCGATTTTTTGTTCGGGAATCGAGGGGTGATGCTGCAGCTCGAGATAAAAATTTTCCGCGCCGAAAAATTTTTGATACCGACGCACCGCCTCCTCCGCCTCATCGTAATTTTCGGATAAAAGTTTCCCGGGAATCTCTCCCTGTAAACACGCCGACATCGCGATTAGTCCGCCTCCGAATTTTTCGAGCAACTCGAAATCCATTCGCGGCTTGTAATAAAAACCTTCCAAATTCGCTTTTGTGACGAGCTGCAGAATGTTTTGATAACCTTCCAGATTCCGCGCGAGCAGCACGAGATGCCACGGTTTGACATCGACATTCGGTCTTTTTTGGAATCTCCCGAAACGCGCGACATACGCTTCCACTCCGAGAATCGGTTGGATTCCAATCTCTTTCGCCTTTTTATAAAAATCAATCAAACCGTACGCGTTGCCATGATCGGTAATCGCGAGGGCGGACATTTTGAATTCTCTCACGCGCGCGAGATAATCTTCCGGCTTGCCGAGGCCGTCGAGGAGAGAAAAATGCGTGTGGACGTGGAGGTGCGCGAAACTCATTTTGCGAATTTTAACACGCGAGCCGTGGTAAAATTCGAGACCTCAAAAATGCTAAAATCCGAATTTTTCAGAATCATTCCCGAAACAGCCAATGGGATTCAGCTGCAGTTGCAATCGTTGTTGTCGCAACTTCAAATTACTCCGGAGACTACGAGAGTACTCACAGAAGTTCTTTCTAGTCGAAAGATTCGTGAAAACCTCGCGCGTCTCCGCAGAAGTCCAGCTACGTGGCAAACCGCCGAAACTTTAATTTTGGTCGAATTCTCACGGATCATGATTCAAAAGCTATTTCCATTTTTTTAATTTCAAACCATGTCAGAAACATTAAACGCCAAAAGTGATTATCTCAGACGGATGAATCTGAATTCTGTTTTGTACACAGAAATCAACCGCGCTGAGACTTGGAAAGAGAAAATGGTAATTTTTAGAGAGGTTTTTCGAAGAATCTTTTTTAAAAACCTTCCTCTCAAAAAACTCACCACTGGTGATAAAATTCAGATACATATTGAAGAAATGGTTGGAAAAACAATAACCACTGTTGATGATGGGAGATTCTAAAAAATCACCTACCAATACTCTTCAAAGTTTCCGCTCCAGACTGAATGTCTTTCACGAAACCGCCCACCCATTGAAAAAATTCTCCCACTACTGGAATGTTGCCGAGAATCTGCACAAGCACATAAACTGCAACCGCGAGCACCACGGTGGCTCCGATGACAAAACCGAGACCGCGAAAGATGCCAGCGAGGAAATTGCTCCAAATGATCCGCCACGGCGAACGCAGATAACGCGCGAAATCATCCATCCCCGACTGCCCTACTTTTTCGGCAACCCGTCGCTCGTTCAACGTTTCTTTCTTCTTTGCGTAAATATTTTCAATTTTTTCGATCATCTTGAGATTTATTTTAGCAAATTTTATTTGAGATATTCTTAAGTCTTGCAAATTAAATTTGCTTCTTCCAGAGAAGAATGTTAAAATAAACACGTGCAAAAACAAAAACAAATCAAAATTCTAGCTTTCGTGCTTGGAATTGGAACTCTCTTCTTGGGCAGCGAGATTTCCGCCAATCACCTCTTTGCCACTCTCGATCTGGCAGAGGAGAATTCGGAAATTAGTGAATTCAAAGATCTCTCCTCGATTCCTCAAGTGGAAGATTACGTGAAAATCTTGGGAAAAAATTTCGGCACGGATACGAGCAAATTAACAATCGATCTCGCCGGTGAAGACTATTCTGTTTACAACAGTTTTGGAAACGAGCTGGAATTTCAACTCACGAAAGAAATGCAATCAGGCAATCTTTTCGTAAAAAAGGAAGTAGAGATTGAAGGCGTGGCGACCATTCTCGAAAGTAACGCGATTTACCTTGATCTTCACGAACCCGCGATTACGAAAGTAAATGCTCCTCTCGGATTGTTGCCGAAAAACGAGCTGGAAATTTCCGGCAAAAATCTGGATGCCGCGAAGTTTTGGTGTGAGGAGGCTGAATTAGAAATTGAAAGCCAATCGCAATTCAGCGCAACTCTCGTTTTGCCGACTGATTTTTCCGGCTGCTCGATCGTGGCAGAAAAGGAA
>JBDRIC010000108.1:0-3322 GCA_043816245.1 Patescibacteria group bacterium | reverse complement strand
CGTGTAGCCCGGCATCGGCAGCTGTGCATATTTTCCCGCGAGCGACTGCAAAACTTTCGCGAGTGCGAGCAACTCCTTTCGAATTTGCAGGAGCTCATTTTTCGCGAAAAGATGAATCGCGGTGGCAGATTGATCGTTCCGTGATCTGCCGAGATGAATCTTTCCGCCGAGCTCTCCCAATCTTTTCGTGAGCAATCCCTCGATCGCGGAATGCGAATCTTCCACATTTTTTAGTTCGAATTTCCGGGCGACTGCTTTCACATAAATTTCCCGCAAAACTTTCTGTACTTTTTTGAATTCCGTTTTTTTGAGATATTTTTTCTTTGTGAGCATGAATGCGTGGGCGGTCGAGGCTGCGCAATCGAAGGGGAGCAAATATTTATCCAAAATCAAATCTGGTCCCACCGTGAATTTTTCGATGAAGGGATGCAATTTTTGCGAGGATTTTGTTTCCCAAATTTTCATAAAAGTAATTTTGAAGGGAACAAATTTTACCGCGAACCAATTTTTTATTCAATCTCAATCTTTCCCGATTTCGTAATCTCGCCTGCGATGCGTGCGGGAATCTTTCGTTTCCGCAAAATTTCAAGTGTGCGGTCGATATCTTTCGACGCGATAATTAAAAGCATGCCGTTCCCGAGATTCCAAACCTCTCGCGCCTCTTCGGTTGGAATTTTCCCGATTCGAATCAGCTCACGGACGAAAGCTGGCGGCTTCCATAAATTCGTGAGTCGCGCCCCAAAATTTTTCGGCAGGATGCGCGGGAGATTTCCGCCAATCCCGCCGCCGGTGATGTGGGCAATTCCGCGGACTTCGACTTTTCGCTGCTCGCCGAATCTGCCGATGAGTTCCAAAATTCCGCCGTGATAAATCCGGCTCGGCGTGAGCAGCCATTCCCCCCATCTTTTCGCGCCAAAAAAATGGCGGTGGTAATTCGCTCCGAATTTATCATGCAAAATTTTCCGCGCGAGCGAAAACCCATTCGACCGCAAACCGTCTTCTTTCAGTGCGATCACCGTGTCGCCTGCGCGGATTTTATTTCCTAAGATTATTTTCTTTTTTTCCACTACCCCGATTGCCGTCGCGTTCCAGACCATCCCGTTCACCGCTTTCCCCACTTCTGCAATCTCGCCGCCTGCGATCGCGATTTTTTCTTTTTCGCACGATTTTGCCAGCCCTTTCAAAAGTTCGCCGACAATCTTTTTGGAAACTTTCGGCGTGTCGAGCGTGTTCGTAATTGCTACCACCTCTGCACCGAGACAGACTGCGTCATCGGCTACCATCGCGAGAAGGTCGCTTCCGAGCGTGCCAAATTTTCGCATCCGCTCCGCCACTTCCATTTTCGTGCCGACACCGTCGTCTCCCATCACGAGATAAAATCCTGCTCCCGACTTCGATCGGGGGTTCCCAAAATCCAAAACTCCCGCGAAGCCGCCCGGCAGTTTCACCGGCTTGCCGATGCGCCCGTGTCGTCCCGCGAAAGTCGCCGCCGCAAATTTCCCTGCCAATTTCGAAGCCGCATCGCCTTCCGCGATATTCACTCCGGCGAGCGCGTATTTTTTAATTTTTTTCACGCGAGGATTTTAACGCAATTTTTTGTAAGTTTTGTCATCGCGAAAACCGACGTCAAGAATAATATTCTTGTTTGCGTTGCTCGCAAAAATAATGCGAATTTTTCCAACTCTCGCGCGAAAAGTATTTTCGACACCTCGCAGTTTTTTCACGTCTAAACTTTCAAGCTGATTGAGCAAAATAAGAGTGGCGGTCTTGGCTACTCTTTTGCGCAAATTGGACGGCAGGCGAGAAGCGGCTTTAAGCCATTTTTCCATTGTTTTTACTTAAAATGGCTTCAGCCCTTTTCCACTTTTTTATAAATTCCCCGGTTGGTATCCCTTTTGGAAATTTCAAGCCAAAACCTTCTTCGTCTTCATAATATTCCACGTCATAATCGTCTTTTTCATCGAGAGGGGAGAGGATGATTGACTCGCCTCTTTTTCTCGCGTGGTAAAAAGTAGTTTTGGCATCACGCCTCCATTTTTTCGGGATGGTGATTTGTCCGCTACCGAACTGCTTGATAATTGTAGTTTCCATAATTTCTGAAATTAAGAAATTCGTAAATTGCGAATTTATTTTATTTCAAAAATTGTTTGAGTTCAAATCGAAGTTCACGTGGGAAATTTTTTATTTGAAAAACTGATTTGCGTTCTTTTTTATAATGAAAAAAATTTTGTTAAAATAAAATCACGACCTGCATCTTTGGATATTTTTGAACTCTTTTGTTTCTGACAGAAACAGCAGTGGGATCGTCTTCCTGCCACTTTCTGTCAGCTCGCAAGAGTTCAAGGATGTGGGTCGTCAGGTTCAGGCGGTCCCTCTTTTGGATTAGCTGAGACCTGAATTAATTCTTTAATCAGATCCAGCCATGCCAAAGAAAAAGACATCTCAACTTCCGACCAAAGAAGAAACAAAGAAATGGCAGAGTAAAGACAATGCTTGTATGTGGGGGTGGGGACTTTTAGTTCCGCTTACGCTCCGTTGTAGTTTTTGTCGATGCTGCACACTTTTCAGATTTTGCTTATTCGGGACCAATTCTTTTGGCAATTGCCTCTCTAATTTATGGATACGCTAAATAGCTTAATTTTAAATTTAATTTTTTTCTATGTCTAAAAAATATTTAGTCGTCGCCGACTCAATCTCCGCCCACGACAAACTCGTCAAACTTTATGGCGTTCCCCGAGAAGAATGCTGCTTCGCTAGCGAAGAACAACTTCCCCTGTATCACGATACCAAATTAACCATCCTCCGTCTTGACCCGACAGGCGAATATAAGCTCTTAAATTTTGATAGACCTGAAAATAAATTTCAGCGTTGGTCACGCATCCACATAGCGTGGCGGGTCGGGATTTTCATAGCTTGCGTTTTGGTACCCAGTTTAATTTTTATCATTATCGTAATGGCAATAACTGGCGAAGAAGCACCGCCGGTCAATCCATGGACGACAGCCCCATTATTTTTCGGGATCGTGAAAAGTATTTATAGCAAAAAATATTCCCACTGGATCACAGGCGGATTAGTTCTGATGATGCTTTTGCACCTGCTGCTTATAAATTATCTCATGAATAACCCTTACTAATTTAAATTTCATATGACCGACCAAAAAACAGCCGACCAGTTGCGAAAAGAAAAGCCAGCCGAGGCTTTGCCGATTTACGCCGAGCTTTGGCAAAACGAAAAGAATGTCGGAATCGGGTGCAGGTATGCCCACTGCCTTCGCAAAACCGGAAAATCTGACGAAGCGATTCAGATTTGCGAAAAATTATGG
>JBDRIC010000107.1:0-10853 GCA_043816245.1 Patescibacteria group bacterium | reverse complement strand
GCGTGCTGAAAGAACGAATGAATATAGCGAGTAGTTTGTCTCGCTCAGTCGATGGTCATTTTGCTCGCTACGTTTTCAGTTTGCTTGGTTATCAGCTTAAATGCTTGGCTAAAACGCTTTTTTGAGTTTCGAGATTCGCGTAAGTAGTAAAACAAACAAGCAATTCAGCAAGTAGCAGCCCAGAAACAATGATTATTGATTGTCCTTCAGGGTATAAAATAAAAAACGCGACATGTTATATGAGTTTTAAGGGGTGCTGGCGCGAAAAGACAGCTTGTCATACCGGCTTCTATTCAGATACTCAAGGTTATGGTCAAGGCGGTATTTATGAAGCGATTGATAAGTGCTGGACATCCGGTACTAACTCTGCTAAGAGTAATCACGCCATTCTTTGTTGCCAATAGAAGTATAGCGGGACGCTTCTATTTTTAGAAAAAACAACATCTATAATATGTGCAGACTGTTAAAAAAGATATTGTTGCTCGCGATTTCCATCCTAATTTTATCCTTAATCGGTCTTTATTTTTATACCCAGCCCCAAAATATTAATCAAGCCGATAATTGTCCAATCACCGAAACAATAAAAACAATCCGAGGCGATTCAATGGAGCCGCTATTAAAAGAGGGCGAGGAGATAATTTTGTTGGAAGGATACTATCAATGTCATTCGGTTCAGAGAGGAGATATTGTCGCTTATGGTTTCGCGGGCAATGAAAATCCTTTGATAAAAAGAGCGCGGGTTATGGGAGGGGACGAGTTGGAATTTAAGGGAGACAATTTATTGGTTCATGGCGAAGTTTTGGTTAACAGCCGGCAAGAAGCGTATATCTTTTCAGAAAAGGAGAAGAAACTAATCGGTTTGTATATTAAAAACGGGAAATTGGTTGATGACGCTTATCTAATCTTCGGCGAAAATATCCAAAGCGGACTTGATTCCAGAAAATTCGGCGCGGTCGGAAGCGATAATTTTTTAGGGAAATTTGATTATTTCACTTCGCAAACTCCTCCAACTTCTCTCCCACAATCTTCGCGAAATCCGCGAACTGCATTTTGATTGACTTCGTGTGAAGCCCTGCGTTGAAAACAATCTCTTCGTTTTCGGCGAGCGATTTTTCGACGAACATCGGTTGGACTTTGGATATTGGAAAGTGGAGGTGGAAACTTACAAATCTCCCCATTCCCCACTTTTCCACGACTTCTATCTCAACCTCATCCCTGCTCGCATTGAGAATCCTTCCGCTTCTCAATCTTGATTTCCAATTCCGCCAGCTGTGCTTCCGGCACGATGTCTGGCGCGCCGAGCATCAAATCTTCCGCGCGATTCGTCTTCGGGAAAGCGATGACCTCGCGAATATTCGGTTCGCCCGCGAGCAGCATCGTGAGCCGGTCAATGCCCCACGCGATGCCCGCGTGTGGTGGCGCGCCGAAAGTGAAAGCTTTCAAAATGTGCCCGAACCGCCGTTCCGCGTCCTCATCCGAAACTTTCAGAATGTCGAAAATCTTTTTTTGTAGATCCCGCTCGTGAATTCGAACCGAACCGCCGCCGATCTCGTAGCCATTCAAAACAACGTCGTACGCCTCGGCTTTCGCTTCAAGGGGCTTTGAATTTAACAGTTCCTCATCCTCTTTTTTCGGGCGGGTGAAAGGGTGGTGCACCGCGCCGACCTCGCCGGTTTCCTCATCTTTTTTGAACATCGGAAAATCAGTCACCCAGCAAAATGCGAATTCGTTTTCCCTTCCCTTCAAAAGTTCAAGCTTCTCCGCCGCCGCAATCCGCACCGCTCCGAGTGATTCGCAAGCCGTCTCCCATTTGTCCGCGGCGAAAAGTAAAATGTCTCCCGCTTTCGTTTCGCATTTCTGCGCGATTTTTTCAGTTAATTCTGCACCGAGCTTCGAAACAGGGACTCCCTCGAAAGTTAGTTTGTAGTTTGTAGTTTTTGGAGCTCGCTTCGCTCGCGTCTTTTTTATTTTCACTGCCAACTGCCGACTGATTACTTTCAACTGCTTTTACCCACGCCAATCCTTTTGCTCCGTAGATTTTTGCCGCGTTTTCGAATTCTTCGATTTCTTTTCGGCTGAATTTCGCGCCGCTCGGCACGCGCAAAACTTTCACCACCCCGCCGTTTTTCACCGCGTCCGCGAAAATTCCAAAACCGCAATCGGCGCATTCCTCTGTCGCGTCCGTGATTTCCAGCGGAATGCGGATGTCAGGAGAGTCCTTTCCGAATCGGTTCAACGCCTCCTCGAAAGTAAATCTCGGAAACGGAGTTGCCGCAATCTGCGCATCCGGTCGTGTCTCTTTCGCGATCGAAATCAGTGCTTCCTCGTTCACTTGCATCACATCCTCCGCGTCCACGAAACTCATTTCGAGATCCATTTGCGTGAATTCCGGCTGGCGGTCACCCCGCTGATCTTCGTCGCGAAAACAGCGCGCGATTTGCATGTAGCGGTCGAAGCCTGCCACCATCGAAAGCTGTTTCAGCTGCTGTGGTGATTGAGGGAGAACATAAAATTTACCGGGATGCACGCGCGAGGGGACGATGTATTCCCGCGCGCCCTCGGGAGTGCCTTTGATCAAAATCGGTGTCTCGATTTCCATGAAATTCCGATCGTAAAAAAATTTCCGCGTCGCCTGCAAAATTTGGTGGCGAAGAACAATATTTCGCTGCATCCGTTTCCGTCGCAAATCGAGGTAGCGAAATTTCATCCGCACCTCTTCATTTTCGTCGTGCTCCTCCGCAATCTCGAACGGGGGAGTCTCCGCCTCATTCAGAATTTTTACCTCGCTCACCAAAATTTCAATCTCGCCCGTTGCCATTTTTTTATTCGTCTGCCCCTCCGGTCGCGCGCGGACTTTTCCCGAAATTTGCAGTACCCACTCCGGCCTCACTTTTTCAAAACTTTCGTGCGCGCCGCCCGAAAGTTCGGGATCAGCCACGATTTGCGTGATGCCGAAACGGTCGCGGAGATCGATGAAAATCAATCCGCCGTGATCGCGTCGCCGATCGACCCAGCCCGCGAGCGTCACTTTCTCGCCGATTTCTTTCGAAGTCAGATCATTGCACGCGTGCGTGCGGAAAGCAGTTTTGAGCATTTTGAAAAATTAAATCGCGTGGATTTTAGCAGCTTTCGCAGTTTTTCGGAAAACTGGAGAGCGGAATCTTACCAATCCCCGCTGACTGAAATTCAAGTGTCTGAATCATGATTTTCCTGATTGAATGATTACCATGATTGCGTGAAAAGAAACTGTGTGTGGAAAATTCCGACTGTGCGTGAAAAAAGAATCTTTCAAATCTCTCATTGACCGGGTAGAGGCGAGGCATTGCCTCGCCTCTACTGAAAAATTCAGCACGAACAAAAAGACCTGCCTGCCGGTAGGCAGGAAAGAATCATGAAAATCTTGCCTGCTCCGTAGTTCCGCTACAGCGGAACGAAGGATGGGTAATCAAGTAAATCATGATTCAGACAGCACGCGAATCTAAATTCGAATTAAAAAATCTACAAATCGAGCGGCAGCTCCTCTTCCGAATTTTCCAAATTCTCGAGCACCTCCGCCGAGATTTCAATCGGAGTAAATTCATCGAATTTTTTATTTTCTACATCTTCCGTAATTTTAATCGGAATTTTAATTGGAATTTTAATCGGAGTGATTTTTAAAATATTGCTGGAAAGATTTTCCGCGGAAATATTTTCTGGGTTTTCGAGCTGTTCGAGCGCCTCCACGATTTCGCTGTCCAAACTTTCGAGATCAAGGTTTTCGAATTTATTAATTGTCAAATCTGCGAATTCTACTCCGCCCAAACTTTTCACTGTATTCACTTTTTCCGCGAGTAAATCGAATTTCTCCTGCAGCGCATCCACCACTCTTCGGATGTGTTTGAAATGAGTGGTTTGATAGCTCACGCCAAAAACTCTTCCTTCAATCAGAAACACGCTCGCCGCCATTCGATCTTCTTCGCCCCACATCCAGTAATAAGAATCCGCCCCAAAAACAGCCGGTCGGAGATTCGTGATTCCTACGAGATCGCGCAAATCTTGCCGTAAATCGTTGTAGCTTGTTCCTTCGAGCAGCAGCAGTTCGACTTCAAAAAGTTTGAAAAAAGTCTCTCCTTCCGCGAGTACGGTTGTTTCCAAAATCCGGTGATCGGCAGGCAATTCCACGAAATTCAAAAACAGTTCCACTTCATCGACGTCTCCCGCCGCGTAACCGAATTTTTTAATCTGTGATTCGAAAGCGGTGGTTTTGCTGAAAAAATCGTTTTCCGCCGAGAATTCAGAAACAGAAGAGAAAAGCGGGATTTCTGCGAGCACGCATTTCCAAAAATCGAACTGCCCGTCTTTCACCGAGAATTCGTATTCTTTGCCCGACTCCACGATTTTTGATTCAATTCTGCCTTCCTCGATTGCGGCGGCGAGAGGATTCCAAAAATCCGAATCAAGAACGGCAGCGCCGGTGATTATTTTGTCGAAATTGTCTGCGCTCACGAAAATGCTTTTCTCCGAATAATCGTTTTTCGTATTTTGTTCACAATAGCCAATTTCCGCCGGAATCGAATTTTCCGCAGTCGTCGCGGCGATGCTCGCTTCATTCAAACTCGGATTGATTGCCGAGGGAAAATTCGCATTTTTTTCGTTTACCAAAGTTCCGAAAACGAGAATTCCGAAAGCAATCACGAAGCTTGCAGTTTTGAGGAAACGTGAGGAGTGAGGATGATGCATTTTGTTTTTGTTTAGAAATCTTCGCATTTTAGCAGCTTTTCGCTTTCTTTTCAAACAAGGAGAGTTGCGCGAAAGCGGGAATCTGTTTAGATAATTGACTCTAAAAACCACCTCAAGCAAAAAGAGAGTTGTGATTAAGGTGAAGTTGATTTTTCAATTCTTTCCATCCTCAACAAAAACAGGACTTTCACCAAGAGTTATTTCAATTCTTCCATTACTCACTGTTCTTGTTTCCGTCTTGAAGAAATTAGGGTAATTCCAGCCGAATCAGCACGCCTGTGAAACCGTATTGCTCGCGAATCCAATCCAGCAGAATTTATTTCTGTCGTTTCAAAAGTATCGCCAAAATCGGCGGGGGGATTAAAGTGGTAAAAATAATTACCACGACGAGTGTGGAAAAAAGTTCCTCTGAAATCACGCCGAGTCCCCGCCCGATTGAAGCGAAAATCAAACCGACTTCGCCGCGCGGCACCATCCCCATTCCGACAATCATTCGATTCACGTCTTTCCCCGCCGCCAGTCCGCTCACCATTTTTCCGACGATGGCGACCACTGTGATTCCGAACGCGAGGAGGAGAATTTTCGCATCAAAAAGTGCTTCGAGATTCACGCTCATCCCTGTGACCACGAAAAAAATCGGTACGAGAAAATGACCAATTGGCTCGATCAAATCTTCGATGTGGCGCTGACCGTGCTTCTCGATTTTTCTTAAAAGCCGTTGATTTGCCTCCGTTTGTTCGTAGCCTTTCATATGTTCGCGAAGATCCGCCACAATTTTCGGATCTTTGAAATAACGGAAGTGGACGGAATCGAGCATCAAACCGGCCGCGAACGCGCCGACGATTGGTGCGAGTTCAATCTGCTGCGCGAAATAGGCGAGCAGCAAGCCGAAACAAATTACGAGCGTGAATTTCATTCCCACGCCCGCGTTTACTTTCGCAAAAATTTTACCCAATTTCTCCGCGAGCAGTTGTCCGAGGAGAATTGCTCCCGTGAGGAAAGCAAAAGCTTTCACCACGATGATTCCGATTTCTGCGAGTTCCACATTCCCCGCAGTCGCCATCGCCGACACCACCGCGAGAATCATCAATCCCAAGACATCGTCAATCACCGCTGCTCCGAGTACGATTCGCGCCTCTTTTGTTTGCAGCTTTTTAAAATCACGGAAAACCCGCGCAGTGATTCCCACCGAAGTGGCAGCAAGAGTCGCGCCGAGGAAAATATAAGTCGTTGATTCCAATCCTGGGAAGAGCCACGGACCGATTAAATAAGTTCCGCTCGCGAAGGGAACCACCACTCCGACTATCGCCACGAGGAGAGCTCTCATCCCCACTTTTTTCATCTCTTCGATTTGCGATTCCAGCCCGATTTGAAAAAGCAAAATCACGACACCCAATTCCGCCAAAAAAATGATGTGAGAGTTCGTTTTAATCGGTTCGAAAAAATTCAGACCGAGTAGCACGAGATTACCGAGAATCACGCCGATTACGAGTTCACCCAAAACCGCCGGTTGTCCGAATTTTTCCACGAAGCTACTCAATTTCGCGGCAATCAAAATAATCGCCAGCCATAAAAAAGTCGTCGCTGCGTCGCTACCGTGCGCTGACGCTTCACCATTATCGCTCGCAAAAACATCCGGCAACAGCTGAAAAATGAAGATTGCCAAAATCGGGAGCAGCAGCATTTCCCAGTTTTTCAGCAGGCGGGAGACGATAGAATTCATTTCGAGCGGGGATTAAAATAAAAAATTTCGGAGAGTGTATTATCTTCTCCGCCTTCCCGTCAACTTTTCTAATTGAAAAAGTAGTTTCTAAAGCGCGCTCACAAAATTAACCGCTTCCATTCCGCCGAACTCCCCATTAAAATATCCTTACATGCAAGTTGTAATTTATATTCTTTACGGGCTGCTACTCACTGCTTTCTTGATTTTCGCCGGATTCGCGGTGCATCACGCTTTTCGTTACTCCTACATTTCTCCACGGGTAAAAGCGATTACTTGGATTTTTATTCTCATCTCTATGGTTTTAATCGGAATTTCGTTTTATCTCCTCACAAAATTACAAATTTAGCTTAAATTTTTATGAAGAAGAAAATAGTGCTTGCGTATTCCGGCGGTCTCGATACGACCGTGATCGCGCATTTTTTGATTCAAAAGGGCTTCGAAGTAATCGGCTTCCTAGCAGATCTCGGGCAGGAAGTTGAAAATCTTGACGAGATTCGTGAGAAAGCGAAGAAAACAGGATTGAAAAAATTTATCGCGAAAAATCTACAGAAGGAGTTTCTCAGTGATTTTATTCTTCCGACACAGTGGGCGGCGGCGAAATATGAAAATTACTACCTCCTCGGCACTTCCGTCGCGCGACCTTTGATTGCGAAGGCGCAAGTCGAGATTGCCAAAAAAGAAGGCGCGGAATTTCTTTCGCACGGCTCGACCGGAAAAGGCAACGATCAAATTCGTTTCGAACTGACATACCACGCGCTCGCGCCGAAGTTGAAAAAATGGATTCCGTGGCGGGAGCCGAGTTTTTACAAAATTCTCGGCGGGCGAGAGGAGATGCTTGATTACGCGAAGAAATTCAAACTGCCGGTGAAGGCGACGAAATCGAAGCCGTGGAGCAGTGATGAAAATTTGCTTCACATTTCTTTCGAGGCGGGGATTCTCGAAGATCCGAATTCACCGCCGCCGGAAGTAATGTTCGAACTGACCACCTCGCCGCAAAAAGCTCCCGACCGTGTGGAAAAAATTGAAATCGAATTTCGCGAGGGGATTCCGATTCGGCTGAATTCCCAAAAATCGGACGCACTTTCGATTTTCAAAAAATTAAATTTGCTCGGCGGGAAAAATGGTATTGGTCGTGTGGATTTGGTGGAAAACAGATTCATCGGAATGAAATCGCGCGGGGTATACGAAACTCCCGGCGGGACGATTCTTTTTCACGCGCTGCGAGCAGTCGAGTCGCTGACAATCCCGAAAGACGAGCTGCACGCTCGCGATCGGATTTCAGCAGAATACGCCGAGCTGGTTTACAACGGTTTTTGGTATTCGCGGCGGCGGGAGATTCTCGCAAAACAAGTTGAAAAGTTGCGGAAAAAAATTACCGGTAGTGTGAAGTTAGGGCTTTACAAAGGCAACGTGATGATTCTCGGTCGGAAGGCTCCGCAAACTTTGTATGACGAAAAAATCGTCACTTTCGAACGATATGGAATTTACGAGCCGGAGAAAGCGACGCGGTTTATTCGCGAGAATTTCAGTCGGCTTTAATTGCCGTTTCTAGTCTTTCGGCTTTTTAGCATTGCAGCGGCTTGTTGGAGGTTTATTTTTCCTTCGAGAATTGCTGCAGTTATTTCGATAAAAGGCGCTTCCACACCGAGTTGCTTGGTGTAATTCCGTAAAGGAATGGTGGAAAAAAGGCTCTCGACAGTTTTTTTCGCGAGGATTTGCTCACTGGCTTTTTTTGCTGAAAATCCGGCGTTTAGCAATTCCGCAAGTTTCACTCCAGCCGAAAAATTACGAGTAGCTCGAAAAAGACTGTAATCACTAGTTACACCTTTTCCGATTGGAGCTACCCGAAAATCTTTACCCTGCTCATAAAGCTTTTTAGCTTTTGCGGACGCTTTCTGTTGCCTTTTTGAATCCGAGTGTTGGGCTACAAAGGCGATTCTTTCATATTCAGCGAGACCGCGCGCAATTATTGCCGCAATGGTCGATTCCGGATTCTCGCAACTTGCGCTTGCGATTCCAGCTGCGAGCGAATGGGTATTCTTTATTGGACCGGCGATGTCCAAAATCCTTCGTTCGAATGAAGGATAAACTCGCAGCGGAGAGTTTTTAAAAAGTGCGGCGGCGCGAAGCACCCGCTTTCGTTTTCCGGCCATCTCTGTGATCATCGGCATTTCGCAAGCTAAGTCGAAAGCAAGATTGCCTCCCAACATTACCAAAACCTTCCTGCGGATGATTAGCACTTCTTCAATAATTTCATGTCCCATTTGAAAGTTTTTCGCTTCCATTCCCTTCGAAGCGGAGATGATTTCACAATCCTTAAAAGCTTTTGGAGGAACAGCTGCGGCAATTTTCTTCAAATACTCTCGCAAAGCATATGAGGGATAAACTGGTAGAAATAATTTTTGGATTTTGCCGCGAAAATTTTCGAGAAATTCTGCGAACGAAAAAATTTCCACATTTTCCGGAAGTTTGATTTGTTCACGAGTCGCTTCCGGGTTTTTTGTCTTTGAAATTTTTTCTCCAAAAAATCTTTCAACAACACGATCTTTACGCGCCTCCGCGACTTCTTCCGGATGGTTCAAGATCAAAAGATGCATGAGATCGGAATTATTTTTTGCGAGCGTCTTGATTAGCGCGTAATTGAAGACACCGCCAGCTCCGATCACATCGGGATTTTGAGGAATTTCTTTTTTCATAAAGGCTGCATTTTTCCTCCTCTCTCGTCTAAAATCAAGTAGATGCAAAAATACTTCGCCGCGCTCAACTCGCTTGAAAAGATCACACCGCTTCGTTTTGGGCGGTTGCTGAAATTTTTCCAAAATGATGCGGAGCGGATTTGGAAAAGTTCGCGGCACGAGTGGCAAGAGGCGGGGATTGAATTCAAAGCAGTCACCGAGATTTTCATCGAGAAAGAGAAAACTGATCCTGATGAAATTTTCGCAAAGTTAAAAAAAGTCGGCGCGGAAGTTTTGCCGATTACTTCTGAAAAATATCCGAAACTTCTGAAAGAAATTTACGACGCGCCGCCGGTTTTGCTCGTCCGCGGAGAATTTCCCGTGCCTGCCGATGATTTCGCGATTGCCGTTGTCGGTTCGCGCATTCTCACGAGCTACGGTAAACAAGCCACGACAGAAATCACGCGCGGACTGGCGCAAGCCGGCATTTCCATAATTTCCGGACTGGCGATCGGTGCCGATTCAGCCGCGCATCAAGCCGCGCTCGACTGCGGAGGGCGGACGGTGGCGGTGCTCGGCAACGGCATCGACACGATTTACCCGCCGCGGAATCAAAAATTGGGCGAGGACATTCTCAAAAAAGGCGGAGCAATTATTTCTGAATTTCCCGTCGGCACCTCGCCAAACACGTACAATTTTCCGCTGCGGAATCGAATCATCGCGGGACTTTCGAAAGGCGTGGTGGTTTCGGAAGGGCGGGAAAAATCGGGTTCGCTCATTACCGCTGCCTTGGCAAATGAATTCGGTCGCGAAGTTTTCGCAGTGCCCGGTTCGATTTTTTCCGAGAATTCAGCCGGTCCGAATCGGTTGATTCAACAGGGTGCGAAGCCGATTCTGAATTCAAACGATGTGATCGACGCTCTCGAGCTGCGCGATTTGCCGGAAAAAATAAAAGTTCGTGAGGTGATCGCGGATTCAAAAGAGGAAGCGGCAATCATTGAAGTTCTCAAAAAAACTCCGCTGCACGCGGACGAAATCACGCGCGAATCGGGTTTCACCGCGAGCGAAGCGAGCGCGATTCTCAGTCTGCTGGAGATGAAAGGTTTGGCGAAAAATCTCGGCGGAATGAATTGGGTGCGAGCGTGAATGTTCAATGTTCAATGTTCAATGTTCAATGTGCAATGTGCAATGTGCAATTGATTAACTTTCACTTTTTAATTACGAGAACTTAAATTCTGCTAAAATCAAGTAAATGCTGGATTTAAAGAATTTTCCCGTTACGGTCGAATTGTCTTCTCTCGCAGGGAGCGATGTTTCCGCGATTCTCGACGAGGCGAAAAATTTAAAAGCCGACGCGTTCAATATTCCCGACGGGATTCTCGGGAGGCTCACGATCGACCCGATTGTTCTAGCTTTTCGCGTTCGTGAGGCGACCGATGTCCCGACGCTCGCGCATCTCACCTGTCGCGATTCGACGAAACTTGGGCTGGCGCAAAAATTGCTCGCCGCGGCGAATTTAAAAATTGCCGGCATCCTCGCGCTCTCCGGCGATGCGGGGAAGAAAAATGTTTTCGAAATCCGCGCACCCGGTTTGATCGAATTGATTCGCGATCTAAATTCCGGAAAATTCGAGGGACAGGAAATTAAATCTCCCACGAATTTGCAAATCGCGGTTGCGGTGAATCCGAATGAGGGCGTACTCGAAAATCAGATCGAATATTTACAGGAGAAGATCG
>JBDRIC010000106.1:0-7884 GCA_043816245.1 Patescibacteria group bacterium | reverse complement strand
AAGTTAATTTATCGAGATTCACCACCTCGAAGCTGGTTTCCGCCAAAATTTTTCGCAAAAAATGCGAGCCGATGAATCCGCAACCGCCGGTGATTAACAATTTCAAAGTAAAAATTTTAAATTTAAAAACAATTTTTAATTCTTTAATTCTCTAATTTTAAAAGTTTCAAAATTTAAAAATTTTAATATTCAAACTTGTTTTAAAATTTGAAACTTGAAATTTAAAATTTTTGCTATCGAGGTTTAGTTTTCCAATCAAAACCAATTTCCGGAGAATCGTGGGGGATCCGCCCTTCGTCCGGATTCGCGGAATCGTATTCCTGATCCACGAGATAAATCAACCCTGCGGGTTGATTCCCAATAACCCGATAACCGTGAACCACCTCGCGCGGAATTAAAAGTCCAGCGAAATTGTGTTCGCCGAGAATCACGGTTTGAGTTTTACTGAAAGTTTTGGAATTTTTCCGCCGGTCGAATAAAACTGCTTCGATATTTCCGCTTACGCAGAACCAAAAATCCTGCTGCCGTTCGTGGAAATGAAAAGCTTTCACTACTTCCGGATGCGCGAGCGTGAAATTCAACTGTTGCGGCTTGAAGTTTTTTAATTTAGAAATCTTCCAAATTTCCGCAAGGAAACCGCGATTATCTGCGAGCTTTTTAATCTCGAAAATTTGAACTCCCTCGATCATCCAAAGTATTTTAGCAGACTCTTGATTTTACCTTCTAAATTTGATAAACTAATCAGATAATTACAAATAAATATTTAAACACCCAAAAATGAACCTAATCCCTGTGGCTTTCGCTGCGAGTCAAGAAGCGGAGAAAGTTCCTCTCGTTCCCGACGCTCTCATGAAAATTATTTTGGGAGTGGCGGCTTTCGCGGTTACCTATTTTCTCGCGACTTTTTTTCGAAATTGGGTGCAACGTATTATTCGAAACAGGCAGGGGGATCAGCACGAGGAAGTGTGCATTCTTTACGGGAGGATTATTTTTACCACCACTTTCGTGGTTGGAACGATGATCGCGCTCACCGTGATGGGTGCGCCGCTCGAATGGTTTACCGGCGGCATCGGTCTCGGTCTCGCTTTTTCGCTCCGCAGCTTTCTCGCGAATTTTTTCGCAGGAATAGTTTTGCTTTCGAACAGTAAATTCAATCTCGGAGATTTCGTAATCCTCAGCCCTGATATTTCAGGCACAATCGTGGATATTCAATCCCGCGCTACCTCGCTCCGCGGAGTGGACGGTGGGGAAATTACTGTGCCGAATTTAAAAGTGCTTGAATCCGCGGTGAAGTGTTTCACCAAAAACCCAATTCGTCGACACGCGATTGAAATCGGAGTGGGGTATGGAAGTAATATTAGTGAAGCGTGCGAGCTGCTCCAAAAAGTAATTTCTGCAAATAAAAACGTACAGCCTGAGCCGTCGCCGGTGGTTATTGTGAAGGAGGTTGCCGATAGCGCGGTAATTCTTGAGGCGCGCTTTTGGACAGAAAGCGCAACGAAGTGGTGGAAGATTAAATCCGACATCACACGCGATATTTTCAATGCGTTGAATGAAGCGAGAATCGACATCCCGTATCCCGTTCAAACTCTTCGCGTGGACGAATTTTCTTCCGATATTCTCGCGAAGAATCCACTGCTTCTAAAAAATCTGGAAAACATCGAAAAATCAAAACACGAGGAAGTTCTCGAACAAACTCCAAATGAAGCTCTTGCTCCCGCGAATTCTTAAAAAATGAGATTTTTCAAACAGATTCCGAATGAGGGAGACAGCGGGAAAGCGCAATTCGTGAAGCGTCGTATTCGCAAAACCGGTGACACGAATCTGCTTGCGACTGCCTGTAATCTTCTCGCGAAATTCGAGGATGAGAGTAATGAGATGCTCGTGAGCGAGATGGGTGATCTCGTGGACGCGCTTCATCGCAGCGCGATTCTCGTGCAAAAAACGAAACAAAAAGTTTTACTCGCGAAATTGCGGAGAAGCTCACGCAGAAAATTCGTGCATAAAAAATAAATTTCGTTAAACTTTCCCGCGTGATTCTCACCCTCAATCCCACACACGCGGATTTCACCACGCTTGAATTTTCGGGAAAGATTTTGAAATTTATGCACGCGCGACGGGATGGAGGGAGCGCGTTTATTCGAATTCTCGTGAAGCTGAAAATTTCGGCAAGAGACGAGTTGCGAGTAATGCGAGTGGTAGTGGGACCGGGCAATTTCAGCGCGATCCGAACAGCGAGTTTGATTGGGAATGCGGTTAAGTTTCTCACGAACTGTAGACTGCTCGCACGAAGAAAAGATGAGAAAAGTTTCCGCGAGGTGAGGATTCTGCAACCTTTTTACGGTCGTGCGCCTTCGATTACCGTTTCGCGAAGAAATTATAAAATCCAAAAAAATGAAAAGCAATGTCAAACGTTTTCTCGAAATTGCCGGAGGTTCGCTCCTCATTCTCGCGGGAGTTTTGATGCTTTTTACTCCCGGAATGGGAATCCTTGCGATTCTCGCGGGAGTGATGCTGATTTCTCCGCACCACGGCAGGAGGTTAGTTTGGTGGGGGAAACAACTTTGGCGAGGCGTGAAAGGGTGGTGGTATTCTTTTCGTTTCAAGCGAACAGTCAGGCATTCGAAGTTCATGGAAAAAGCGCGCGCTCTCAAAAATAAAATTAAACTTAAAAAATGAATTTATTCATCGTCGCCACGCCGATCGGGAACTTAGGAGACATCACATTTCGCGCAATTGAAATTTTGCAATCGGTCGATCTCGTCGCGGCGGAGGACACGCGTACCGCCAAAAAGCTGTTTGCAAAATTCGACATCCACACGCCGTTCACATCTTTTCACGCGCACTCGACCGATCGCTCGGTGGAAAAATTGGTCGAAAAAATGAAATCCGGAAAGTCAGTCGCGCTGATTTCCGAAGCGGGCACGCCCGGCATTTCCGATCCGGGCTTCGCGTTGATCCAAAAAGCAATCGCAGCGGGCATCGAAGTCGTGCCGATTCCGGGCGCGTGCGCGGCGGTGGTCGCTCTCTCTGCGAGCGGACTGCCGATCGACAAATTTCTTTTTCTTGGTTTTCTGCCGCGGAAGAAAGGGAAGAAAACGTTGCTGGAAAGTCTGCGCGGGGAGCGGCGGACGGTTGTTTTTTACGAGTCGCCGCACCGGATTTTGAAAACAATTTCAGAATTGCGGGAGACTCTCGGAGATGAACGCAAAATTGTTTTCGCGCGCGAACTCACGAAAATGCACGAAGAATTTTTTCGCGGGAATTTGGCGGAGGCGGTGGATTTCCTGAACTCAAAAAAAGTGCGAGGGGAGTTCACGGTTGTTTTGGGAGGGATTGACAAAAAAGCTTGAAATCTCTAAAATTACAGCAATTTGAAACAAAAATTTGCTCGATTATTTGATTCAAGCCGCAGTCGGAATCGCCGGAATTAGCGCGTTCTTTTTTGGAGGGAAGCTGTTGCTTACAATTCAACAAAATCGTTTTCGTAAAAAACAAAAATGGGTGTTGCTTTCGATTCGCGTTTCCCGTGAAAATGAGAAGTTGCCCATCATTGCCGAGCAGATGTTTGCCGTGCTTCACGGAATCATTCGCAGGATCTCCTTTTTCGATTGGTTGCGCGGGGCAAGCGTGGAAAGCTTTGCGTTCGAAATTGCGAATACCGATTCGCAAATTAAGTTTTTTGCGCATGTTCCCATTCATCTTCGGAATTTCGTCGAGAATCAAATTTACGCGCAGTATCCTGATGTAGAAATCGAAGAGACGCCCGATTATCTCGCGGAAGAAAAGTTGGCAATTTCCAGTACACCTGCCTTCGCTGAACCTTGCCTGTCGGCAGGCAGGGCTACGGCGGGTGAACAGCCGGCAGAGGGTGAAAATGCTGAGAGCAAAGAATTGACTCAAATTAACCCCCGAGATATCTCGGGGGTTAATTTGTCGCTCCAGCCTGCTGATTTTCGAGAAGTTGATTCTTTTGCCAACATTCTCGGAGCGGAACTCACTCTCACCGATCCGTACATTTATCCAATCAAACGGCACCCGCAATTCGAAGACAAAATCACGCGTTCGGCTGTGGATCCGCTTGCGGGGATTGCTTCCGCGTTGATGAAGCTGCCGGGTGCTGCCGATCTCGCGATGGTTCAAATTGTCGCGCGTCCGATTGACGATTGGTGGAGGATTCGAGCCACGAAGTGCGCGCGGATTCTGGGCAAAAATGTTTTTTTCGGAGTGGAAAAATTACAAAAAATGTACGCGCGGGCTTTTATGACTCGAAAAATTTGGCCGAAATTTATTTTCTTTCCGTTTTATTTAATCTTCTTTTTCCAAGGTTTGATGGCAGGCAGCAGCGTGAAATTTTCAGGAACGGAAAGCGGGGGCAAAGATGTTTTAGACGAGCTCGTGAGCAAGGCTCACGATCGGGAAAGTTCGGACGATGCGGTGATGGATAAAGTGGTGAAGCTGCCGTTCGATGTTTCGATTCGCGTGGTTTTCGCGCCGGCGATTGAAAATCGCGAGGTGAGCGAAATGAAAATTCGCGAGCTAGCAGGAGCATTCAAACAATTTAACCAGCCGCACCTCAACGGTTTCAAGATCGCGGAAATTAAAGGAAAAGAGATTTTGAAAAGATTGCGCGGACGGGAACTTTACGATCCGTTCGTTTTAAATACGGAGGAACTCGCAACCGTTTTTCATCTGCCGAGTCTGGATGTGAAGACCCCGAACATTTTTTGGGTGAATTCGAAAAAGCTCGAACCGCCGATTGATTTACCCAACCCTGCGAAGGAAGAGGGGCTCACGATTCTCGGAAAATCGAATTATCGCGGTGTGGACAAACTTTTTGGCATTCGGCAGGAAGATCGGCGGAGGCATGTTTACATCATCGGGAAAACAGGAATGGGCAAATCGACACTGCTGGAAAATATGATTATTTCCGATATTCGCGAGGGGAAAGGTGTTGCAGTAGTTGATCCGCACGGCGATCTCGCGGACAGCGAGCTCGACAACATTCCGAGCGATCGGACGAATGATGTGATTGTTTTTGACCCTGCCGATCGTGATTTTCCGGTGGCTTTCAATATGCTCGAAAACATTGACCCCGCGATGAACTCCGTCGTCGCGAGCGGAATCGTCGGCATTTTCAAAAAACTGTACGCCGAATCGTGGGGACCGCGGCTCGAACACATCCTGCGCAACACGATCCTCAGTCTGCTCGAATATCCGGACACGACGATGCTCGGCATTCCGCGGATTCTCGTGGACGCGGATTTTCGGAAAAAAGTGGTGCGCAAAATTTCCGATCCGATCGTCAAAAGATTTTGGGCGGATGAATTCGAAAAAATGCAGGAGCGACAGCGCGTCGAAGCGATTTCGCCAATTCAAAATAAAGTCGGGCAATTCCTTTCCTCTCCGATTATTCGCAATATTGTCGGGCAGCCGAAGTCGATGGTCGATCTCCGTTTCGCGATGGACCGGCAGAAAATTTTTATCTGCAATCTTTCGAAAGGCAAGATCGGCGAAGATAATTCTTCGCTGCTCGGTTCGATGATCATCACGAAATTCCAGCTCGATGCGATGTCGAGATCGAACATTCCCGAGAAAGATCGCGTGGATTTTTATCTTTACGTCGATGAATTTCAAAATTTCGCTACCGAGGCTTTCGCCACGATTTTAAGCGAGGCGCGGAAATATCGGCTGAATCTCACGATGGCGAATCAGTACATCGCGCAGATGAGTGAGGAGGTACAGGACGCGGTTTTTGGGAATGTAGGCACGTTGTTTTCTTTTCAAGTCGGCTTCGACGATGCGGAATATATTTCAAAACAATTCAGCGAAATCGTACTGCCGAATGATCTGGTGCAACTGCCGAAATATAATCTTTACTCCAAACTCTTGACCGACGGCATGCCGAGTCAACCGTTCTCTGCGGCGACGCTCCCTCCGGTTTCGAGTGGATTCGAAGAAGGCAGGCGAGAAAAGGTGATTCGCTTCTCGCGCGAACGGTATGCGAAACCGCGCGCAATCGTGGAAGATAAGATCATGCGGTGGAGTAATAGTGAGGAAAGGGAAAATTTTCGAAAGACTACAAAAAGAAGTTGCAGGGGGGAGGGGAGGAAGAAATAAGGATTATCCAAAAACCTGTTTAATTAAGTTTAGGTCAGAAATAAAACCAGAAAAACCTGATTCATGTACTGTAATTTTTTTCCACTTCGGCGCATCTTTACTACTTAAGTTATCTACAGCGGCTTTAGATTTGTTCGGAGCGTCAATAATAAATAAATCTACTATATCTTCTTTAATGTGCTCTTTCATAAATTTTCTAAAATGTTCATCACCTGCGCTCCATCCTATCACCACAACCGTAGAAACATTTACTAATTCTTGAGCAATAAGTGTTCTATGAACTTCAATAATAAAATCTTTTTCACTCGGTAGAGGAATGGCCAGCGCGGGAGCAATTACACTCTTGTCGCTTGAAGTTTGATAATCGCCAAGTCGATCTTCATCAATCTTTATTATTATTTCATCCTTGAAAAGCCCTCCTCCCTTCAGTTCTCTTTTACTGGTCTCCCTATTAGATATCCACCTCGCTGCAGTATCGAGAGATTCGATCTCGCGCCTAAAGTCATTTTGAATAAAATAAACCCAGTCCACAGAGCCATGGACTTTGAATAACTTGGCTGAAGTTAGGTCATTACAGTAGGAATTAATATCCCAAAATTCACGGCCAAAAACTTGATGAATTGCTCTATCTAAAAATAGATCGTAATTGAATGTAATCAGTGTGGGGTTATTTATCCCTAAGTTTTTAATATGATTGAGTAAGGACACATAATTGTTTTGCTGTGTTTTAGTGTTGTTTAGTGGAATAAATCGATTGCTTATTTCGAAAAATAATCTTTTGAGATATAACCTCAATCCAGCAAGCTGTGCCGCGATTTGTTTATTTTTCGGTGAAAAGTCCCTTTTTTGTTTAAGAAAATCTTCTAAGCTTTTATTGCGAGCAACATGCCCTCGAATCTCTGGTTTTAGCTCTCCTAAGCTTCCAAAATCCGACATCAAATCATCAAACTTTCTATCAAAAATACCATTAGTCAATGGTGGGCGAAAATTCTCATTACAAACATGAACTCCTTCTCCTTGCAGAACATCATGAGAAGCTCCGGCACCAAAAATTATTACTAAATTACTCATTGTTTTGTTGCTTTATTTCTTCCCTCACATCCTCCCACACGTTGCGGGGAAATTAAAAATTTTGCGTCCTAAATCACAAAATTCACCATCTTCCCCGGCACGAAAATTATCTAACAGTGATGACTGTAAGTAACCGAATCACGAAAGCCAATGAAGAAAATTTCGGGATTTTTATTTTGATCAAGCCGAAAAAGAATTCGGATTTTGCCAACCCGCACTCGATAGCCCTTATTGCCTTTTAGCTTTTTTACATCTAAATCATCCAGTTGCTTCAGCAAAAGCAAAGTCAACTTTGCCTCAACTTTATCTCGTAAACTACGGGACAGAGATCGTAAAAATTTTTCATTTTTGTCCATCCTCTTCTTTACGAATTTTCTCCAAAGTTTTGAGTATTTTCTTAGTCGGAATCGCTTTACCGTTATTATCTCTACTCGCATTCCAGCAGTCCATTTTTTCTACCGCTCTTGGTCTGATGGAGATAGATTTTTTATTTAACTGTAACTCAAAATTATCACCACCGAGTTTTTTCTTCCATGCAGTAGGAATTATTTTTAAATCGTTAGCCGAAACAGTAACTATATTCACACTTTCAGTTTATCACAAAATTCACCAACTTCCCCGGCACAAAAATCTCTTTTCGAATTTCTTTGCCTTCGATCCACTTCGCCACTTTCTCACTCTTTTTCGCTAATT
>JBDRIC010000105.1:0-4846 GCA_043816245.1 Patescibacteria group bacterium | reverse complement strand
GCTTAGGGAGACATGCCTACCGGCAGGCAGATGCCCGCACGGCAGAGGGTTAGTTTCTGGCAAGGAAACTTTCTAGTTACGAAAAGATTAGCGTGCTAACACCAGACCCCCCGTCCGCTGCGGCGGACTTCCCCCCTTGGCCCATCCTTCGCTCCGTTGCGACGGAGCTTCCTCCTTCGTTCCGACTTCGGAGGACAGGTCGGAGGGCAAGGCAGGGGGCTTCAATCCTCAATCCTCCACTTTCCAGCCAGAGGGAGGTGCCCGCAGGGCAGGGGGGTTAGTTTCTCAAACTGTTTTTCTCCTGATCCGATTTTTCCAAATAAAAATCCGAAACTCTTCTTCGTGACGGTAAAAAAACTTGCCGATCAAAGTCTGCTAAAATCCCTTCTCATGAAAAAGCTTCTCTTCTCTTTTCTCGTTCTCTCGCAAATTTGCGGAGTCGCCCTCGCCGAGGAAATTTCAGAGAATGCTGGATCAGCGGAAAGCATTTTCAAACTGGCGGAGGAAGCGGAAGCGTCCGCCACTCGTCCGCTGCAATTCTTTCTCGGCAATCCGCTCGAGCAGCCCGCGGAAGATTTGGACGCAGCGTTTCTTTATCAGGCGCTCGTCAATCAGCTCAACACAGACTTCGATATTTCCCGGAATCTCGCGGTGTTGGCATCGGCGCTCATCGCATTCACCGCGTTCGTTTTTGCGGCGGCGACTATTCTGCTGTACTTCTTTTTTCTTACAAAAGCGAAGGCGGAAACTCAGGAGTTCAAGCAGCTGGCGAAAGAAAAATTTAACGAACTCAAAAAAGAATGCGCGATCTACGAGCACGATTTACAATCAATCGTGGATTCACAGCAGCAAGTTTTGAATGAATTGAAAGAGGTGGTTGCCCAAAAAATCGACCAAGAAAAAAATTGACTTTGTCTCTCAAAAAATTAAACTTCACACGCACTCACAAAAAAACTTGATTCAAAATTTTTACCAGTTCAGCCATGCTCTCGCGCGAATCTTCGCGCGAGGTTTTTTTATTTCTTAACCCCCAAAAAAATGCCAACTAAAAAGAAGGCGGCTAAAAGGAAGCCCGCCAAAAAGGTGGTAAAAAAAGCAGTTAAAAAGGTAGTCAAAAAGGTGGTCAAAAAGAAAACGGCAGCCAAAAAGAAAAAGTAGTTTAATCAAAAATTAAAAAGCCTTCCTCAAAAACAGGGAGGCTTTTTAATTGCGTACGCCACAATTTTGGACAAATTGTTTTGCCTCCTCGCACATTTTGACCAACTCTTTTTTTGTGAAGCCGTGGAATTTTTCAAATTCCGGATCGAGGCAGCCGTGCTTCGGCTCGAAGTTTTGGAGAAAGAATTTTTCCGCGCCGCGCACGAATTCAAGAATTTTTCTGAACTCCTCCTCGTCGTGGATTTCACGAACAACGGTTGTTCGAAATTCGTACGGAACCCCCGATTGCTCAATCAAATTTTTAGACGCGCGAATTTTTTCGACGACATCAATCCCGACTAATTTTTGGTAATTTTTCGGTGAAGCTTTCACGTCGAGCGCGATGAAATCAAGCAGCCGCGCGCGGAAAAGTTTTTCGAGAATCTCGGGGTGGCTTCCGTTCGTGTCAAGCTTCACGAGAAAGCCGCGCTGTCGGATTTTTTTGAGAAATTGCAGCAAGTCTTTTTGCAGTGTCGGCTCGCCGCCCGTCACGCAAACCCCATCAAGCAGCCCTTTTCTTTTTCCGAGAAAATTGAAAAACGCTTCCTCGGGAATCAAATCTTGTTTGGCGATCGCAATTTTTTCCGGAAGGACGAGCTCGGGATTGTGGCAATAACCGCAGCGAAAATTGCAGCCGGGGGTAAAAACTGTGCACGCGGTTTTTCCAGGAAAATCTAAAAGCGTTAGTTTTTGAATCGCGGCGATTTGCATCTTTTGAATTCTAACAAAAAATTCTTTCGCGACTTTCGTTGCGCTTTTGCAAAAATCACATGGTTGGATATTAGACTTCGGATGTTGGAGGGTGGAAGCCCCCTGCTAAGGGGGCAGCGAAGCAGGAATTTGGGAAACGGAATGATAAAAGCAGAGCAGGGGTTGGGTTTTAGTAAGCGAACTAATAATTGCAGCAGAGTGTTTTCTAGTGCCCTTCGGGCATCTTCCCTCGATAGCGGAGCAAGAGACAAAAAGCCCTTATCGAGAGGGCAGCGAAGCGCTTGCACAAAAAACTGTTAACCCTCAAGTTAGTGCGCGGGGAGTCAATTTCAGTTTCGTTTTTCAAATTCAGTTTGACTTCCCCTAAAAACCGTGCCAAAATGCAAACCGCTTTGGCTGTCAAGTTTGGCTTTTCGATATTGTTCGAAGGGAAAAGTAATTTTAAAAAGATGAGTGTGCGTCTCAAAATTGCGCTTCAAAAAAAGGGTCGGCTCGCGGACGAGAGCTTCGATTTATTGAAAAAAATCGGTTTGAATTTTACTGCCAACGGGCAATATCTTGTTCTCCGCTGCCTCGATTTTCCTGCCGACATCTTACTGCTCCGCGATGACGACATCCCCGCGTTTGTTTCACGAGGTTCAGCCGATATCGGTATTGTCGGGCAAAACATCGTTCGTGAAAGCGGAAAAAAAGTCCGCGAAATCCAAAAACTCGGTTTCGGCAGTTGCCGACTGGCGGTTGCCGTTCCCAAAAAATCGAAATTTAAAACCGTCCGCTCGCTCAAAAATTCAATCATCGCTACAGAATATCCGCATTCCACAAAAAAGTTTTTTCGCCAACTCGGCATTCCGATCCGTCTCGCCGAACTTTCCGGCTCCGCTGAAATCGCGCCGGAAATGGGAATCGCCGATGCGATTGTCGATATTGTCGATACTGGCACGACTCTTGAAGCACACGACCTCGTTCCGCTTGAGCCGCCGATTTTTCGCAGCGAGGCTGCACTTGTCGCAGATCCGAAATTGAGTTCCGCAAAAAAAGAATTGCTGAAAGATTTGACTTCACGCATCGAGGCGGTACAAGCTGCCGGAAATAAAAAATATGTGATGCTGAATTGCCATGAGAAAAATCTTTCAAAAATCGAGAAAATTCTACCTGCGCTTGAAGCTCCCACCATTCTTCCGCTTGCGAAAAAAAATGAGTTCGCGTTGCAGTCGGTCGCTACCGAAGAAGAGTTTTGGAAGGCGTTGCCAAAGCTGAAAGCGGCGGGCGCGAAAGACATTCTGCTGTTGAATGTAGAGAAAATTGTTTCGTAATTTTTTAACCCCCTTCAAAATGCCCCGAAAAAAAGATCCTTCCGAAAAAAACGTCGCGGTGATTTTTAATCTCCCGCCGCAAATTCGGAACGCGCTGCTCCAAAAAGTAAAAGCCGGCAATCGCAGCAAATTCGTCGCGAAGCTGCTTGCGGAAAAACTTGGAATCAAAGCGGAAGAAACGGAAGAGAAAGCAGTTCCGCAAAAAAAGAAAAGCGTATTTCACAGGCTTTTTCGAAAATAATTTTTGTTTAGGAAGATGAAGATTCGCAAACTTTCCGCGCTGTCGAAAGAAGAGCTTTCCGCGATTCTTGATCGGGGAGGCGGGGTTTCCGAAAAAGTAAAAACGGGAGTGACGGAGATTTTGCGCGAAGTCAAAAAGCGGGGAGAGGTCGCGGTTCTCGAATTCACGCAGAAATTTGACGGCGTTGATTTATCCGCGCTCGAAGTTTCCGCTGCCGAGTTTTCCGCTGTCGATGAAAATTCCGCCGAGTTCGGGTTCCTCCGCGAGGCGGCGAAAAACATCGAGAAATTTCACGCGAATCAGCTCGAAAACATCCGCTCCGAAAAAAAAGTTTCACCTGCCGACGGCATTGAGATTTGGCGAGAGTGGCGGCCGATTCAGAAAGTCGGAATCTACGCACCAGGAGGATTGGCGATTTATCCGAGTTCAGTTCTCATGCAGGCGATTCCAGCGAAGATTGCGGGTTGCTCAGAAATTATTCTCGCGACCCCCGCTTTCGCGGGGGCAGGCTCCCCGAATTTCGCGGGGACAGGCTCCCTGAATTTCGCGGGGGCAGGCTCCCCGAATTTCGCTGGAGAAATTTCCACGGCGGTGATCGCCGCGGCGAAGATTTCCGGAGTGACGAAAATTATTAAATGCGGCGGGGCTCAAGCAATTGGCGCGCTTTATTATGTTTACAATGTTCAGAAAATCACGGGTCCCGGAAATCCGTGGGTGACCGAAGCGAAGAAACAGCTTTCAGATAAAGTGGCGATTGACATGCCCGCAGGTCCGAGCGAGATATTGATTCTCGCGGATGATTCAGCCGTGCCAAAATTTGTGGCAGCAGATCTGCTCTCGCAAGCCGAGCACGCAGCTTCATCAAAATCGATTTTGGTGACCACTTCAGAAAAACTTGCGGAAGAAGTCGAGAAAGAGGTTGAAAAACAGATGAGCGAGTTGAAACGGGATGTTATCCTAAAAGAAGCCTGGAGGCTGGGCGGGGAAATTTTGATTGCAAAGAGTTTGGAAGAAGCGATCGACTTTACGAATGAATATGCGCCCGAACATCTCGAGATTTGTATCGAGAATTCAGAATCAATTCTTCCGAAAATCGTGAACGCGGGTTCGGTTTTTCTCGGGAATTTTGCGAGCGAGCCGGCGGGGGATTTCGCGACGGGCGCGAATCATGTCCTGCCGACTGCGGGTTTCGCGAAAAATTTCTCACCGCTGTCGGTCGAGAGCTTCGGCAAGAAAATTCAAATTCAAAAGATTTCGAAAAAAGGTTTGTCGGCGATTCGCGGGGTGTGTGAAAAGTTTGGCGAGGTGGAGGGTTTGGATGCGCACGCGAAATCGATTTCGAAAAGATTTGAAGAGGAAGAGATACCGGCAGAGGCACCAGAAG